>JAQXVF010000072.1 GCA_029224785.1 Bacillota bacterium | reverse complement strand
TGCAGTCCCTCTACGCCATCGGTTCCGGCGGCGTCTTCGGACTTGGTTTTGGAAAAAGCAGGCAGAAGTATCTCTATCTGCCGTTTCAATATAACGACTACATTTTCGCGGTGATCTGCGAGGAATTGGGCCTGGTTGGGGCCGGAGCCATCATATTGCTGCTGGTCTGTCTGATCCTCCGGGGCTATTGGATCGCGCTGCACGCCAAGGACCGGTTTTCCACGGTTCTGGCGGCGGGGCTGATCACCCTGATCGCCGTTCAGACGGTGCTGAATCTGGGGGTGGTGACCAATCTGCTGCCCTCCACCGGGATCTCCCTGCCCTTTTTCTCCTACGGGGGAACGGCGCTGGCGGTAAACCTGGGCCAGATGGGCATTGTGCTCAGTATCTCCCGGCACCGGGAGGAAAGAAAAACACTGGAGGAATAGTCCATGAATCTGATTTTCACCTGCGGCGGCACCGCCGGACACATCAACCCGGCTCTGGCCGTGGCCAATCTGATGCGGGAGCGGGACCCTGGTTGCAAGATCCTCTTCATCGGCGCCACGGGGCACATGGAGGAAAAGCTGGTGCCCCAGGCGGGGTATGAGCTGAAATGCCTCCCCGGCTCGGGTCTGAGCAGAAGGCTGAATGCCGCCGGCCTCAAGCAGAATGTCCGGGCGGTGAAATGTGTGCTGGACGCGGTGAAGGAGTGTAAACGCCTTTTCCGGGAATTCAAGCCGGATGTCATCATCGGCACCGGCGGCTATGCCAGCTTCCCGGCGCTGTACGCGGGTTCTTCCATGCACATCCCCGTCTGCGTCCACGAGAGCAACGCCGTGCCCGGGGTGACCACCAAGCTGGCTGCCCGGCTGGCGGACCGGGTGCTGGTGTGCTTCGAGGAGAGCAGGGCCATGTATCCCGACCCAGCCAAGGTAGAGGTGGTGGGAATGCCGGTGCGCCGGGAGTTTCTCTACGGTGACCGTGCCGCTGCCAGGAAGGAGCTGGGCATCGGTGACGAGCCGGTGGTGCTCTCCGCCTTCGGCAGCCTGGGGGCCAAGAGAATGAACGAGACCATGGCGGAGCTGTTCCGTATGGAAAAGGAAGACGGCTACCCCTTCCGGCATATCCACGCCACCGGCAGCTTCGGCTGGGAGTGGATGCCCGGCCTGGTGAAGGAAAAGGGCGTGGATCTTCAGGAAACGGAAAAGATCCAGATGACGGAGTATTTTTACAATATGCCCACCCTGATGGCGGCGGCGGATGTGATCATCGGCAGGGCAGGGGCTTCCACCTGCAACGAGATTGCCGTCACCGGCACCCCCTGCATCCTGATCCCTTCGCCCAATGTGACGGACAATCACCAGGAGAAAAACGGAAGAGTCCTGGCGGACCGGGGCGGCGCCGTGCTGATTTTAGAAAAAGATTGCACAGCAGCCCTGCTGTATGATACAATAAAGGAACTTCTTGGGGATCCTGCCCGGAGGGACGGAATGCGAAAGGCCCTCCAGGGAATGGTGATTCCCAACTCTGCGGTGCAGATCTGCCAGGCATTGGAAGAGCTGGCAAAAGCATAGACAATAGGAGACAGACATGAATACGGAACAGAAAGTGGGAAATAAAGCACCGGACGGAATGCGGCGCAGACCTGCCCCGTCCCGTAAGGTTCGGCGTGTCCGGCAGAAGGCCGGATCCGCCCAGCGGACTCCGGCTCCGGAGGTGGCGTATATTCCTCCCAGACCGGTCAACCGGATGCAGATGATCCTTCGGCTGCTGACGGTGGCGGCGGTGGTGGCCGCTATCAGCTTCGGAATGTCCATCTTTTTTAAGGTGAAGAACGTCACCGTGTCCGGCGCCGACAAGTACACGGCATGGGAGATCCGGGAGGCTTCCGGCATCAAGGACGGAGACAACCTGCTGTTCTTCGGAAAAGGGAAGGCCTCCGGCAACATCCTGGCAGAGCTTCCCTATGTGAAAAGCGTTCAGATCGGAATAAAACTGCCGGATACGGTCAACATAGCCATAGAGGAGCAGGATACTGCCTATGCCATCCAGTCTGCGACCGGCGGCTGGTGGCTGATCAGCGCCCAGGGAAAGGTTCTGGAAAACACGGACATCGCCACGGCGGCTTCCTCCGCCATCATCAAGGGCGTGATGTTGGACAACCCCGGGGTGGGACAGACGGCCCGTGCCGCAGCCGGGACCCAGCCGGCTACGGAAGAGACGGAGGATGGGGAGGAGACGACCCAACCGGAGACCTATTCGGCGGATATGCAGCTCCAGTGCGCCCTGACGATCCTGCAGGAGCTGGAGAAAAACGGGATGATCAGCGGCATCTCCACTCTGGATGTTACCAGCCTGGGGAAGATCGAGCTGTGGTACGGTGACCGCTATCAGGTCACGTTGGGAGACCAGTCCCGAATCGAGTACAAGGTCAAATGCATGGCCCAGGCCATCGGACAACTGGAGAAATACCAGAGCGGTGTGCTGGATGTGAGCTTCACCGTGTGGCCGGATCAGGTGGGCTACACACCATTTGAATGACGGGAAGAAAAACTTTGACAAATTCTGAGATTTTCTATTGACCAATCCGTTTTTTCAGGGTAAAATATATGCGTGCTATTGTAACCTTCTGCAGCCCGTGACCTGCGAAGCTGCAAACTATACATAGGAGGAGAGCGTATGAGCGAAAGTTTCCAGGATCGCGTTGTGAAAATCAAGGTGATCGGTGTCGGCGGCGCCGGCAATAATGTTATTAACCGTATGATTGAAGCCGGTGTCGGCGGCGTGGATTTTATCGTTGTGAACACCGATAAGCAGGACCTGAACAAGTCTACCTGCAAGAATAAACTGCAGATTGGCGAGAAGCTGACCGGAGGTATGGGCGCAGGCTCCAAGCCTGAGGTGGGCCGCAAGTCCGCTGAGGAATCCAGAGCGGCGATCTCCAAGATTCTGGAGGGCACCGATATGGTGTTCATCACTGCCGGTATGGGCGGCGGTACCGGCACCGGCGCAGCACCCATTGTGGCAGATCTGGCCCGGGAGGCCGGCATCCTGACCGTGGGTGTGGTGACCAAGCCCTTCAAGTTTGAGGGTGCCAACCGGATGCGTCAGGCTGAGGAAGGCATTGCCGCTCTCCACGAAAAGGTGGACTCCCTGATCATCATTCCCAACGACCGGCTGAAGTACGTCACCGATCAGAAGATCACCTTTGCCAATGCATTCGGCATTGCAGACGATGTTCTGAAGCAGGCCGTCACCTCCATCTCCGAGCTGGTGGGCTATTCCGAGAAGGTCATCATCAACCTGGATTTTGCAGACGTGTCCGCCGTTATGCGGGACGCCGGCCTGGCACACATGGGTGTGGGCATCGCCTCCGGCCGGGAGAAGGCGGAGCAGGCAGCCCTTACCGCCGTTTCCAGCCCCCTGCTGGAGACCTCCATCAAGGGTGCAACCGGCGTTCTGGTGAATGTCACCGGTTCTGCGGATCTGACGTTGGACGACGTGGAGACCGCTGCCGGCATCGTGCAGCAGGAAGCCAATCCGGATGCCAACATCATCTTCGGCGCCACCTCCTCTCCCGACTTTGAGGATGAGATGCGGGTCACCGTTATCGCCACCGGCTTTGAGGACAAGGAAAAGGAAGCTGCCAAGGGCGACAACAAGCCCGGTGTCAAGGGCGGCAACGTGGGAGACATCGATGCCATCTTCGACCTGTTTAACCGCTGATCACAGGAAAACCCATCCCGAACTTCGGTTCGGGATGTTTTTTGAGGAACGAGTATGAACGCTTACGGAAATCTGGCCCGCAGCTATGACCGGCTGACCCGGGATGTGGATTATCGGGCCACGGTGGAGTTTTACGAGCAGATCCTGGAAAACGAGGGCTGCAGACCCCGCACGGCGGTGGACCTGGCCTGCGGTACGGGAAGCATTGCCCTGATCCTGGCGGAAAAGGGGTATGAGGTCACCGGTGTGGATCTGTCGGAGGAGATGCTGGCCGTTGCCTGGGAAAAGGCATCCGACCTGGAACATCCGCCCTTGTTTGTCCATCAGGCGCTGGAGGAGCTGATCCTTCCCCGGGGGGTGGATCTGGCGGTGTGCGCGCTGGACAGCCTGGATTACATCACGGATCCGGACGACTGCCGCAGGGCGGTGGCCCGGGTGTACAAGGCTCTGAATCCCGGAGGAATCTTCCTGTTTGACGTGAATACCCCGGAAAAGCTCCGGGCTATGGACGGACAGGTGTTTCTGGACGAGGATGATGACGTCTACTGCGTGTGGCGGGGCGAATTTGACGAAAATACCAATATCTGCTCCTATGGAATGGACCTGTTTCAAAGAGAGGGTCATATCTGGAAAAGGAGCTTTGAAGAGCACCGGGAGTATGCCTATTCCCGGGAGCAGCTTGTTTCCTGCCTGAAGGATGCGGGCTTTACCGGAATCCGGGTCTACGGTGACCGGGTGATGGAGCCGCCGCGGCAGGGAGAACAGCGAATTTATTTCAGTGCAAGGAAGGGCAGAGTGCGCTATGCATGATTATTTGGTTCGGGGAATGACCATGGACGGCTATGTGAAAGCCGTGGCCATCCGTTCTACGGAGATTGTCAGAAGGGCAGCTCAGATCCAGGGGACCACTCCCAACGCAACGGCGGCCTTTGGCCGGGCGCTGACGGCGGCATCCATGATGGGCAATATGCAGAAGGTGGAAAACGGTTCCATGACGATGCAGATCCGGGGCGGCGGCCCCATCGGAACCATCGTGTGCGTCTCCGACAGCGTGGGAAACGTCCGGGGCTATGTGGTGGAGCCCAAGGTCCCCCTGGTAGAAAAATACCCTGGAAAGCTGGATGTAGGGGCAACGGTGGGAACCGAAGGAACCCTGACGGTGATCCGGGATCTGCAGATGAAGGAGCCTTACATCGGCTCGGTGAAGCTGGTGTCCGGCGAGATCGGAGACGCTGTGACGGCCTATTTTGCCCAAAGCGAGCAGACGCCTACTGCCTGTGCGCTGGGGGTTCTGCTGGACCGGGATCAGAGCGTGAAGGTGGCAGGCGGATACCTGCTTCAGCTTCTGCCGGATGCTCCGGAGGAAATCATCGAAAAGCTGGAGAAGGGCATTGAGCGGGCCGGTGCGGTGACACCCATGCTGGAGCAGGGGATGACACCGGAGGACATTCTGGGCGCGGTCTGCGGAGACCTGGGGGTAGTGTTTCTGGACACCACGGAGGTGAGCTACAAGTGCTACTGCTCCCGGGATCGGGTGGAACAGGCACTGATCAGTCTGGGAAGGAAGGAACTGACGGAGATCATGGAGGAAGGGAAAACCTTCCCGGTGGAATGCCAGTTCTGTGATACGGTCTACCGTTTTACACCGGAGGACATCTCGGAACTCCTGAAAAAGATCGGATAATCGGCCCGGAAAAAGAGAAAAATCCCGGATTTGCCAGGGCGATGTGCGGTGGAAAAATATCGCAAAAACACCTTGACAAATCCGGGGATATCGTTTATAATAATCCACGTCGCTGAGGTGTGCGCACCTTGCGAAGGGGTAAGGGAGCATAGCTCAGCTGGGAGAGCACATGCCTTACAAGCATGGGGTCACAGGTTCGAGCCCTGTTGTTCCCACCATATCTGGCCCGGTGGTGCAGTCGGTTAGCACGCCAGCCTGTCACGCTGGAGGTCGACGGTTCGAGTCCGTTCCGGGTCGCCATTTCTGAGCAGATTCGCGGTCTGCTCAATATGCCTCTGTAGCTCAGTCGGTAGAGCAGTGGACTGAAAATCCACGTGTCGTTGGTTCGATTCCGACCGGAGGCACCATTCGCGGGTGTAGCTCATCCGGTAGAGCGCCACCTTGCCAAGGTGGAGGTAGCGAGTTCGAGCCTCGTCACCCGCTCCAAACAAATAAGGAACGCGCTGCGTTCCTTATTTTATACTATGGTACCGTGGCCAAGTGGTAAGGCAAAGGTCTGCAAAACCTTCATTCCCCAGTTCAAATCTGGGCGGTACCTCCATTCGTAATGTTCACTTTTGATGCAGAGCCCAAAAAGTTCTCGGAAAAGTGAACATTACCTTTTTATATGCTCTTTCTGATGGCGAATCATGGAAGTTCACGGGTAAAATGTGAACACGAACTGATTGTCAATACTTCCGGCACCGTAGTGGTGGAGTACACCTACGACGCCTGGGGAAGACTGCTGACCACCACCGGAAGCATGGCCTCCACCCTTGGAGAGATCAACCCTCTGCGCTACCGTGGCTATGTCTACGACACCGAGACCGAGCTCTATTATGTATCCATCCGTTATTATGATCCTGAGATCGGTCGGTTTATTAATGCAGACGATACCGCATATTTGGGTGCAGATGGTACTTTATTAAGCTACAACCTCTTTGCATATTGTAAAAACAACCCTGTAATGGGCTATGATCCCACTGGACATTTTGGCCTCGTAGGTGCAATCATTGCAACAGGTGCAATTGTTGGTGGTTTATTAGGCGCTTTTTCTGCAGCTACCACTGGTGGAAATGTTCTTGAGAGTGCTATTGAGGGATGTTTAACGGGTGCATTGGGCGCAGCTTGCGGCCTAGCTTACACAAATCCCCTTACGGCAGCTCTAGTTGCTGGCGTTGGTGGCGCTGTTGTTGATGTGGGCACACAAGTAGTCACACAATATCTAACAACGAAAAAAGTAGACGTTGCTGGAATTGATCCGTGGAGAGCAGTAAAGGCAGGCGTTCAAACAGGCATCGGTGCTGCAATTCCTGCTTTTGGAGATGCCACAAAAAAAGCAGTGGATGCCTTTGATACAGCGCTCATGTGGGCAGAAGCTTCTACTATAATCGTATGTGCGGATGTCGTTGTTACAAACACTATTGCGGCGGTACAGTCTTCGTCTAAGGGTACGTCAAGGAATTGGCGCGGTAAATCAATTCTTGAACGAGAGATGTTGTTAATTTAGGAGAAAAATATGAATGACATTACTATCTATCGCCCATATAAAGTTCACGCATGGACTCTCCCGTTCACGGTAACGGTCGGAGTGTTTGCATTTGTAGCTACTGGATATTGCGTACCATATTGGGGATATAACGTGCTCATTCTGGCTGTAATAGGTATCGTATGCGCATGGTTAACGAAAGTCTTTTACGACACCTCAAATTTAACGGTGATCTTTGAGCAACACGGTTTGCGTACTATTGCGAGTAGATATGATGATTGCCGATATGTACTTTGGGAAGAATTATTATACGCATACTATGTCAGGAGTTATAAAAGGCACTTGTTCTTAGTGCTATCTTCCAATGCACTTAGTCCTAAGGAGGCAAAGCGCTTTGCCAATCGGGGAGCGAATTCATCTCGGATATGTATCGATAGTGTTTTCGTAATCTATATTGATATCTTCCAAGATACATCACAGTTAAGAGAATTAATAGAGAACCATGTAGTGGAAAGCGATTTGTCAAGGGTATTTTTCCATGTCACATCAAAAATCCAAACATGATCCAATCTTAAAAACTTTTCTCACAGCATTCATCTCTATCACAGCTTTTTTACATCTTCAACATAGATAGAAACTTCGCCGCACT
>JAQXVF010000071.1 GCA_029224785.1 Bacillota bacterium | reverse complement strand
GGCATCTGCCCCATTGTGGACTGCACCAAGAGTCTGGTCAACGGCCAGTGCGGCGGCGCTAAGGACGGCAAGTGTGAAATCGATTCCAAGAAGGACTGCGCCTGGGAGAAGATTTATCAGCGCCTGGAAAAGCAGGGCAGGACCCGCGAATTCCTGGATCAGCCCATTCAGCTGCGTGACTACTCCAAGGTCAATGTGGATGCCATCAAGACCTATGTGAAGGAAGCCCGGGAAAAACGGCTGGAAGGCTTCTACGGCGGCGTCCATCCGGTGGAGCACAAGGAGTATACCGAGCACCTGGCCCTGCAGAAGTTCCCGGAGCCGGAAACCGTGGTGATTCCCCTGGCCATGCACATCGGCGCTCCGGCCAATGCCATCGTTCAGGCCGGCGACACCGTGAAGGTGGGTCAGAAGATCGGCGAGCAGGTGGGCTTTATCGGCGCTCCCGTTCATTCCAGTGTTAGCGGTACCGTGGTGGCGGTGGAACCCCACACCCATCCCAACAAGGGTCCCGGCGTCCTGTCCGTGGTGATCCGCAACGACGGAAAGAACACGCTCCATGAATCCGTGGTGCCGAACAAGCCCCTGGAGGAGCTGACACCCGAGGAGATCGTGGAGATCGTCAAGGAAAAAGGCATCGTTGGCATGGGCGGCGCCACCTTCCCCACCTATGTGAAGCTGAAGCCCGGCAAGCCCATTGATGCGGTGCTCATTAACGGCAGCGAATGCGAGCCTTACCTGACGGCGGACCACCGGGTGATGCTGGAGTATGCCGACGACATCGTCTACGGCCTGCGGGCCATGATGAAGGCCGTGGGAGCGCCTGAGGGCATCATTCTCATCGAGGACAACAAGCCCGATGCCATCGCATTGATGGAGGAAAAGGTAGTTCCCTATGACAATATCCGGGTATTCCCGGCCAAGACACAGTACCCCGAAGGCGCAGAAAAAACCCTGATCAAGCGGGTCATGGGCCGCCAGGTCCCCAGCGGCAAGCTGCCTGCGGACGTGGGCTGCGTGGTCAGCAATACCTCCACCGCCAAGGCGATTTCCGACGCCATCCAGAAGGGCATGCCCCTGACGGAGCGGGTGGTTACCGTTACCGGTGAGTTTATCCGGAATCCCGGAAACTTCCTGGTAAAGATCGGCACCAGCGTGCAGGATCTGATCGCCCATTGCGGCGGGATTACCGGCGGGGATGTGACATTGAAGATGGGCGGCCCCATGATGGGCGCACCGCTGACGGATACCAATGTGCCCATTATCAAGGGCTCCAACGGCGTCATTGCCATCGCCACCGACCACACGGAACCTCAGGAGTGCATCAAGTGCGGCCGCTGTGTGGATGTGTGTCCCATGGAGCTGGCCCCGCTGAATTATGTGAAATACGCGGCGCTGGGGGATGCGGAGACGCTGCTGAAGATGAACGTCATGGACTGCGTCTCCTGCAAATGCTGCGAGTACATCTGCTCTTCCAAGATCCCGCTGGTATCCACCATTAATTATGCCAAGAGCCTTGTGGCGCCTCTGCTGAAGAAAAAGTAAGGAGGAGATACGAGTATGCTGATGACAAAACTGAAGTCCAAAGAAGAGATCTTCTCCTTGACTGCCGGTTCTTTCTTCCTGATCCATTGCCACGGCTGTAAGGAAGTGGGATTCCCCGAAGCCGACGTTGCTGTGCTGGAAAAAGAGCTGGAGGAGGCCGGTAAGATTGCCGGCGTGCTGACAACGGACTATCTCTGCAACCCCACGCAGCTGCGGCTGCGGCTGAAAAACTGTATGCCCGTCATCGCGGAGTCGGATGCGGTGCTGGTGTTCTCCTGCGGTGTCGGCGTCCAGACCGTTTCCGAATTCCTGGAGGACGTACCGGTTTACGCTGCCTGCGATACCGTGGCGCTGCCCGGCTTCCAGGGAGTTACCCCTCTGGAATATGACTGCGGCCAGTGCGGGGAATGCTACCTGAATCTCACCGGCGGCATCTGCCCCATTACCGCCTGCTCCAAGAGCCTGGTGAACGGCCCCTGCGGCGGCACCAAGGACGGCAGGTGCGAAGTCTGCCCCGATATGGAGTGCGGCTGGGAGCGCATCATCCAGCGCCTGAAAGAGCAGGGCCGCCTGGATGTTCTGCGCTGTCCCACACAGATCCACGACTTCAATACGGATGAAGCCACAAAAACCTGTAAAGAATCTTGATTTTTCAATAGTAGGAGCGAAAATATTATGAGAATTACAGAATTATTCCAGGATGGGCAGTTCGTGGTCACGGCGGAAGTCGGCCCTCCCAAAGGCATTCATATCGACGGCATGGTGGAAGAAGCCAAGAAGTACCTGAGCGGCGTTCACGCCGTCAATGTGACGGATAACCAGTCCTCCGTCATGCGTCTGGGCTCCCTGGCCACCTGCAAGGTGATGAAGGATGCGGGACTGAACCCCATTTTCCAGCTTACCTGCCGGGATCGGAACCGGATTGCCCTTCAGTCCGATCTGCTGAGCGCTGCCATGCTGGGCATCGAGAATGTATTGGCGCTGACCGGCGACCACACCAAGCTGGGCGACCATCCCCAGGCAAAGCCTGTGTTCGATCTGGACTCCGTATCCCTGCTGCATACCATGTGTCAACTGGAAAAGGGCGTGGATCTGGGCGGCAATGCCCTGGTGGGCGAGCCTCCCAGGTTTGCCAAAGGCGCAGTGGTGTCTCCCTGCAGCGACAGCGTGGATGCACAGCTTGTGAAGATGGAGCGCAAGGTTATGGCCGGCGCGGAGTATTTCCAGACCCAGGCCGTGTTCGAGCCGGAAAAGTTCATTTCCTTCATGGAAAAGGCAAAGCAGTTCGGAAAGCCTGTGCAGGTGGGCATCATCATTCCCAAGTCTGCCGGTATGTGCAAGTTCATGAACAACAACGTGGCAGGCGTCCACATTCCCCAGGAGCTGATCGACCGGCTCTCTGCCGATAAGGAGCGCACCAAGGCCGGAATCACCGGCGTGGAAATCGCTGCGGAGATCATCCGTGCCTGCAAGCCCTACTGCCAGGGCGTGCACATCATGTCCCTGGGTTGGGAAGCCAAGATTCCCAGCCTCCTGGAGCAGGCAGGCCTGAAGTAAAGCATATACGCTCCGGCGTTCCTGCCGGAGCGTGTGAAACCCCTGTGCAGGTTGGGCTTTCGCCTGCTGAGGCGGCTGTTCGGGGGAATTTGGCCTTGAAATTTCACGGACAGTATGCTATGATACAGTAGTATGGATATGAGTGGAAAACCGTTTTCCGATATGCGGATTCCCGGTGAATGCCGGGATAAACCGGCAACCGGATCCGGTTTTCTGAAAAGGAGCATCGTTATGGCACTTCACACCATTGCAGTCGCCGGTAAAGGCGGCGTCGGCAAAACCACTACCTGCGGGATGATCGTGGAGTATCTCAGCAGCCAGAAAAAGGGTCCGATCCTCGTTGTAGACGCAGATGCAAACAGCAACCTCAATGAGGTGCTGGGCGTAGATGTGGAAACCAGCCTGGGCGACATCCGTGAGGAGATGGCGCAGGCAGAGCTGAAGGGGAATGTGATCCCCACAGGCATGACCAAGGCCGAGTATGCGGAGTTCAAGTTCAATTCCGCCCTCATCGAAGAGGATGATTTCGATATGCTGGTCATGGGCCGGACCCAGGGCAAGGGCTGCTATTGCTATGTCAACGGCGTCCTGAAGACCCAGATCGACAAATATGCCAAAAACTACCGCTACATGGTCATGGACAATGAAGCCGGCCTGGAGCACGTGGCCCGGGGGACTCTGCCCCATGTGGACACCATGCTGCTGATTTCGGACTGCTCCCGCCGGGGCGTTCAGGCAGTGGCGAGAATTGCCGAGATGATCGGCGACCTGGAACTGAAGCCCGGTCAGATGGGTGTCATTATCAACCGCGCGCCCGGCGGCGTGCTGGACGACGGCGTGAAAGAGGAGATCGACAAGCATGGCCTGACCCTGCTGGGTGTGCTGCCTCAGGACGAGGCGGTGTACCGCTGTGACTGCGCCGGCCAGCCCTCTGCCAAGCTGCCGGAATCCAACCCTGTGAAGCAGGCGCTTCACGGGATCCTGAAGTCTTTGAAGCTGTAAAGCTTTTATAAAGAATCTATTATTTCAAAGGGGAGAATTACTATGGCATTTGTTCCTAAAACGCAGCCTTACAGTGGTCGCATCAACGCTGTGACCCTGGGCACCGGTGACAAGGCTGTTGTTATCGGCGGCCAGAATGTGCTGCCTTTCTACACCTTCGATGCCGCAATTGAAAATGCACCGAAGATCGGTATCGAAATCTCCGATACCGCAAACGAATGGGATGTTCCCGGCCTGCGTGCTTTCTACGAAGGCTGCACCACCATGGTGGACTACGCGAAGAAAGCCGAGACCATGGAAGGCGCAGATTTCCTGTGCCTGCACTTTGAGTCTGCCGACCCCAACGGCGCTAACCGCTCCGTTGCCGACTGCGTGGCAGATGCCAAGGCAGTGGCGGAAGCCGTTTCCATGCCCATCGTGATCATGGGCTGCAAGAACATCGAGAAGGACGGCGAGCTGTTCTCCAAGATCGCAGAGGCTCTGCAGGGCAAGAACATCCTGGTCCTGTCCGCCCGCAGCGAGGACTACAAGACCGTAGGCGCTTCCTGTGCTTTGGCTTACGGCCAGAAGGTCGGCGCCGAGACCGCTGACGACATCAACCTGGCAAAGCAGCTGAACATCATGCTCAAGGGCCTGACCGTTCCTGCCGAGTCCATCGTCATGAACATCGGCACCGCTGCTGTTGGCTATGGCTACGAGTATGTGGCATCCACCCTGGACCGTGTCCGCGCCGCCGCTCTGGCCCAGTCCGATGCGGATCTGCAGATGCCCATCATGGCTCCCGTGTCCACCGACACCTGGAGCGTCAAGGAGTCCACCGCTTCCGAGGAAGATGAGCCCACCTGGGGAAGCCGGGAAGAGCGCGGCATCGACATGGAAGTCGCCACCGCCGCTGCCAACCTGACCGGCGGCGCCGACGCTGTCATCATGCGTCATCCCGCCGCGGTTGCCACCATCAAGAAGTTCATCACCGAACTCATGTAATCGGGAAGGAGGATACATACAATGGCTTTGAAAGGTCTTGACATTTTTAAGCTGTCTCCCAAGAAAAACTGCAAGGAGTGCGGCAGCCCCACCTGTATGGCATTCTGCATGAAGGTGGCCCAGGGCGCGGTGTCCATCGACAAGTGCCCCTATTTCTCTGAGGACGCGAAGGCAACGCTGAACGAGGCAACCGCTCCCGCCATGAAGACCATCACCGTGGGCGAGCACAAGCTGGGCGGCGAAACCGTCCTGTTCCGCCACGAGAAGACTCTGGTCAACAAGAACCTGTACGCCGTCTGCGTCTGCACCGAATGCGGCGATGCCGACAAGAAGCTGGCCGACCTGCAGAAGGTCGACTACGAGCGGATCGGCGAGCGGATGTACGTGGAGTTCGTCTATGTTGCCAACAAGCAGTCCAATCCCGCTGTTTACGCGGAGCTGGTTAAGAAGGCTGCCGCTACCGGCCGCAGCCTGGTGCTGGCCTGCTGGGATGTGGAGTGCGCCAAGGCGGCTCTGGCTGTCTGCGGCAAGGACGTGATCCTGGACGGCGCCACCCCCGACAACTGGGAGGCCATGAACGAAGTCGCCACCGCAGCGGGTGTCACCCTGGGTGTCTGGGCTTCCAACATCTCCGACCTGTATGACACCGTGAAGAAGCTGGAAGCCAAGGGCAACAAGAACCTGGTTCTGGACGTCACCGGCGCCAATGCCAAGGAGACTCTGGCCAATGCCGTTCTGGTTCGCCGCACTGCC
>JAQXVF010000070.1 GCA_029224785.1 Bacillota bacterium | reverse complement strand
CTCCAGCTTCACAGTTCCTATGTTCTGACCGACCCGAAAGGTACGACCCTGCTCGAGGTTGGCCATGCATTTGTGCATTCAAATTACCGAATCAAGATTTTCAACACGATCAATTTCCACAAGTCCATGCACTATAACCCGTTTGCCTATCTGCACAGCGAAAAGGATATCCTGAAGCTGACAACGACGCTCATGGCAAACACCAAGGGTGACGGCAAGGGCGGAGATCCGTTCTGGGACAAGGCAGAGACACTTCTCTACTGTGCCCTCATCGGCTACATCCATTATGAGGCACCCAAGGAGGAACAGAACTCTGCTGCGCTCATCGAATTCTCTTTCACTTGCGTGTGGTGCTCCACCACCGCAGATGCGGGGTTCGGTGCGCATTAAGGCCCCCTTGTGTAAAGGGTAAGCGAAGCGCAGTCGCGGGAGTGAATGACAGTCCGGGGGACTGTCAGAGCCGCGACCGGACCGCCCGCAGGCGGTTGTCACCGCACAGCGGTGACTGGGGGATTGTAACTACGAGTACAACCCCTCCGTCACGGCTTAGCGCCGTGACACCTCCCCTTACACAGGGGAGGCTTTCCGCTGCGGCGGGACTCGGCATAGCCAAAGCTTTTTGGAACCACCAGCCCGGTGGTTATGATTTGCCCCAAAGAAATCACCCGGAGCCGGGGAATTCCGGCTCCGGGTGTCGGTATTTACTGAATGTCAAACTCCGCATCCAGGGGAAGGATCGCCACATAGGTGTGTCCTACACCCAGGCTGGCGGGGGTACCATCCTCGTAGGTGAACACGAAGGGAGAATCCTCCGATTCCCGGCTCCAGCAGATGGAGACTACCTGTCCGTCCCGGACCAGGTCCGCCCGTCCTTCTCCCACAAGCTCCATGGTCATGCGGTACATATCCGGCTGAGGATAGACCGGACAGTGCAGCAGAATCAGGTTCCGGAAAGAAAGCTGCTGATCGTTGTTGCCGTCCAGGATGGGACCGCCGAACTGGGAAGCGCCGTACAGCCCGGTTTCTTCATCATAGACAAAGCCCGTGGACTTTCCGTAATCACCGAAGTACACCGTGAAGTTTGTTGCGGGGCTGCCGCCGGTGAGCTTGCCGTCGTCAAAGGTCAAACCGTAGCTGACCTCTTCTTCGCGGTCCATGGAAATACCCTTGTCCCGGGTAAACTGGGCGATGGTCTCGCCGGTGGTAAAGGCGGTGTGCTCCGAGGCGTAGCCGGCATTCAGGCGGTCCTGATCCCGGTAGTAGTAGACGCCGTCGTAAACAAGACCGTCCATCCGGTCATAGCCTAAGCTGGCCAGCAGGTCCCGGGCCTCGGTGCTGCCGCCGAAGTGAACATACAGGGCGTCAAAGGCACGGCAGATGCTGACAAAGTAGGGCCGGGAGCTGCGGATGGATCCCAGACGGGGGGCCTGGGAGATGTCGCTGAAGATTCCCTCCATACGGGTAGCATTGCAGCAGTCCGCCAGGGCCTCAAAGACAATATCTGCTTCGGTGATGCCGCACAGGGGCATGGCAAACTCAATATTGTTAAACATGACGCCGGTGGCCCGTCCGGTGTGGGGTGCTTCCAGCCACTGACCGTTGAGAGGGTTACGGTACATCCGCGCGGCCTCGGTGGGTTCCGTAGTGGGAGCCGTGGTGGGCGCTTCCGTAGTGGGGGCCGTGGTGGGCGGCTCGGAGGGGGCTTCGGTCTTTCCGCAGCCGCACAGCAAAAGAAGCAATGCCAGCAAAAGCGGCAGTGTGCGTTTTAACATCATTCTTCGCCTCGTTTCAGGGTTATTCTGTATAAGATCACTATACCACAGAAAAAACCCAAAATCAACTGGAAAAAGAAACCGCCGGATCCGGACGAACCGTCGGGAAAAGAGAGAACATTTCCCTGTTGCTTTTTCCGGGGAGATTTGCTATACTGAATTCGAAAAAAAGGAAATTACGAATTCTTGGAGATAGGAAGAAAGAGAATGGAACAGACCAATTCTGCCGTACTGAATTCGACGAGAACATCAGAAAAGCCTTATCTGCGCCCGGAACATCAGAATAAGACCCTGCTGGACCGGAAAGCGAATCTGGCACGCAACAGGAGATACTGGCGGCTGCGGCGCTTCCAGGACGTCATTTTCTCCCTGCTTGCCATCGTGGCCCTTTCCCCCCTGATGCTGATTACCGCTCTGGCGGTGGTGATCAACGATCCCAGGGGAGGTCCGATCTATGCCTCCACCCGGGTGGGCCGGAACGGAAAGACGTTCCGGTTTTACAAGTTCCGGTCCATGTGCGTGGATGCGGAGGAGAAGCTGTACGTATTGCTGGATCAGAACGAAATGACCGGCCCCGCGTTTAAAATGAAAGATGATCCCCGGATCACCGCCGTGGGCAAAGTGATCCGCAAATTCAGCATTGACGAGCTGCCGCAGCTTTTCAACATCCTCAAGGGGGATATGAGCATTGTGGGCCCCCGGCCTCCGCTGCCCCGGGAGGTGGAGCAGTACGACGACTATGAAATGCAGCGCCTGTATGTGACTCCCGGCCTGACCTGCTACTGGCAGACCCAGCCCCACCGGAATGATCTGAGCTTTGAACAGTGGCTGGAGCTGGATTTGAAATATGTGGAGAACCGGTCCTTTGCAGAGGATTGGAAGATCATTTTCCGAACTTTTTTCGTGGTATTCAGGGGAGACAGCATCTGATAACGCCGCCGCCGACACCCGCCCGCTTGCCGGGTGGGTGTTTTGTACATGAAACGGGGCGATTTTTCTCTACAATCGTCAATTTCTGTGAATTGACGGAGAATCTCCCTTCTGTTATAATGGAGACAGTTTGAATAGTCCCCTTCATGACTGACGGATCAGTGGAGTACCACATGGAGTGGAGGGGTCAGCAGCCGACCGTCTGGGCACACTTTCCCTATGACGGGGAGAGTGTGCCCTGTTTTGATCGTATCAGGAGGTTTACTATGAAAAAAGTAGGAATTATCATGGGAAGCGACAGCGATCTGCCGATCCTGGAGAAGACCATGAACACCCTGCGGGAGCTGGAGATCCCCTTTGAAGTGCACGTCTATTCCGCACACAGAACGCCGGAGCAGGCCAAAGAGTTTGCCTGCAATGCCAGAGCCAACGGATTCGGTGTTCTCATTGCCGCTGCCGGAATGGCAGCACATCTGGCAGGTGCCATCGCTGCCAACACCACGCTGCCGGTCATCGGCATTCCCTGCAAAAGCACATATTTAGACGGCATGGATGCCCTTTTGTCCACCGTTATGATGCCTTCCGGAATCCCGGTTGCCACCGTAGCGATCAACGGAGGTGTCAATGCCGCCTTGCTGTCTGCCCAGATCCTGGCCCTGGGAGACGAAGCGCTGGCAAAGAGGCTGGAAAACAAACGCTCCGCAGATGCCCGCAAGGTCCTGGAGAAGGATCAGGCCGTCTGCAGCAAATACAGTCAGTAATCCCGGGAGGTAAATCGAATGGGAGGCTTTTTTGGCGTAACCAGCCATCATGACTGCATGATGGACGTATTTTTCGGAACAGACTATCATTCCCATCTGGGAACCCGCAGAGGCGGCATGGCTGCCTATGACCCGGAATGCGGTCTCCAGCGGGAGATCCATAACATTGAAAACTCCCCTTTCCGCACCAAGTTTGAGCGGATCCTGCAGGAGATGAAGGGAACGGCTGCCGTGGGCTGCATCAGCGACACCGATCCCCAGCCCATCCTGATCCGGTCCCGCCTGGGCACCTATGCCATCTGCACCATCGGCATCATCAACAACTCCCGGGAGTTGGTGGAGCAGTACCTGAATTTCTCCGGCGGACATTTCGATGCCATGACCGGCGGCCGCGTCAACTCCAACGAGCTGATCGCCGCCATGATCAACCAGAAGAGCAGCTTTGCCGAGGGCATCCGCTTTGCCCAGAGCATGATCCGGGGCACCGCATCCATCCTGCTGCTGACGGATCGGGGTCACCTCATCGCCGCCAGGGATCTTTTGGGCAGACTGCCCATTCTGCTGGCGAAAAAGGAGGACGGCTACTGCGTCACCTTTGAGAGCTTTGCCTGTGAGAAGCTGGGTTATGAGATCGTCCGGGATCTGGGTCCCGGCGAAATCGTGGAGCTTACCCCCGACGGCGTCACTGTGCTTCAGGAGCCGGGGAAGAAGATGAAGATCTGCGCCTTCCTGTGGTCCTACTACGGCTATCCCACCTCCTGCTACGAGGGGGTCAACGTGGAGGCCATGCGCTACCGCAACGGCGCCATCATGGCCCGTGCCGATAAGGAGAACGGCGTTGCTCAGGAAATTGATTATGTCAGCGGCGTGCCGGACTCCGGTACTCCTCACGCCATCGGCTATGCCAATGCCAGCGGGATCCCCTTTTCCCGGCCTTTCATCAAATACACTCCCACCTGGCCCCGCAGCTTTATGCCGGCTACCCAGGGAGAGCGGAATATGGTGGCCAAGATGAAGCAGATCCCGGTCCACCAGTTGATCCGGGACAAGAAGCTGCTGTTTGTGGACGACAGTATCGTCCGGGGCACCCAGCTTCGGGAGACCGTGGATTTCCTTTATGAGCACGGTGCCAGGGAAGTCCATATGCGTTCTGCCTGCCCGCCCATTATGTACGGCTGTAAATACCTGAATTTCTCCCGCTCCACCGGTGAGCACGAGCTGCTGGCCCGGAACATCATTCTGGAGCTGGAAGGGGAGGAAGGCTTCCGCCACCTGGAAGAGTATATGGATGGCAGCACGGAGCGGGGCAGGAAAATGCGCCAGGCCATCTGTGAAAAGCTGCACTTTGCCTCTTTGGAATATCAATCCCTGGAAGGCATTCTGGAATCCATCGGCCTGCCGGAATGCCAGGTATGCACCTACTGCTGGAACGGAAAGGAAGAGTAACACATGGATCACAAGAATTCTTACTCCGAAAGCTACGCCAACGCCGGCGTGGACATCACCGCGGGCTCCCGCGCGGTGGAACTGATGAAAAAACACGTTGCCCGCACCCGCACCGCCGGCTGCCTGGATGATGTGGGCGGCTTCGGCGGCTGCTTCGGCCTGCCCCTTGCCGGCATGGAGGAGCCGGTGCTGGTTTCCGGCACCGACGGCGTGGGCACCAAGCTGAAGATCGCCATGCTGATGGACAAGCACGATACCATCGGCATCGACTGCGTTGCCATGTGCGTCAACGACGTTATCTGCTGCGGCGCAAAGCCCCTGTTCTTCCTGGACTACATTGCCTGCGGCAAGAATGTGCCCGAGAAGATCGCCCAGATCGTGGGCGGTGTGGCCGAGGGCTGCGTCCGGTCCGGCAGCGCCCTCATCGGCGGCGAAACTGCCGAGCATCCCGGCATGATGCCGGAGGACGACTATGACCTGGCGGGCTTCTCCGTGGGCATCGTGGACAAAAAGAAGATCATCGACAATACCCGGATGAAGGAAGGGGATGTGGTCATTGCCCTGGCCTCCTCCGGTGTCCATTCCAACGGCTTCTCTCTGGTGCGGAAGGTCTTTGACGTGGAGAACAACCCCGACCTGATGAAGCCCTGCGCGGAGCTGGGCGGCGCTTCCATCGCGGAGACCCTGCTTGAGCCCACCCGCATCTATGTCAAGAGCATCCTGGCTCTGCTGGAGCAGGTGGATGTGAAGGGCATCTCCCACATCACCGGCGGCGGCTTCTATGAGAACATCCCCAGATCCATCCCCGACGGCCTGTGTGCCGAAATCGAGCTGTCCTCCGTGAAGGTTCTGCCCATTTTCGATCTGATCGCCAAGACCGGCAGCATTCCCCAGAGGGATATGTTCAACACCTTCAACATGGGCGTGGGTATGAGCGTGGTGGTGCCTGCAGATCAGGCGGAGCTGGCCCTGCAGATTCTGAACGGCCACGGCGAGGATGCCTACGTCATCGGCCGGATCGTGCGCAATGAGGAAAAGGTGATTCTGAAGTGAAAACCAAGATCGCGGTACTGGTCTCCGGCGGCGGCACCAATCTGCAGGCGCTGATCGATGCTCAGGGAAGTGTGATTGCCTCCGGAAAGATCACGCTGGTGGTGTCCAACCAGCCCGGGGCCTATGCCCTGGAGCGGGCGAAAAAGGCCGGCATTGCCGCCGCTGTGGTGACGAAAAAGGAATGGGGCGGCCAGAAGGGCTTTGAAGAAAAGCTGAAGCAGGTCCTGAAAGAGAACGGCATTGAGATGATCGTCCTTGCAGGCTTTATGGCCATCCTTTCCAAGGATTTCACCGATGAATATCCCCAGCGGATCATCAACATTCATCCGTCCCTGATCCCGTCCTTCTGCGGCGAGGGCTTCTATGGTCTCCACGTCCATGAAGCTGCCCTTTCCTATGGCGTCAAGGTCACCGGTGCCACGGTGCACTACGTCAACGAGATCCCCGACGGAGGAAAAATCATTCTACAGAAGGCTGTGGAAATCCAGGAGGGCGATACTCCTGAGGTGCTGCAGCGCAGAGTCATGGAGCAGGCGGAGTGGATCCTGCTGCCCCAGGCAACGGAATTGGTATGCAGAAGAATACAGGAGGAGAAAGCATGAACATTTACGAGATTCCCCGGATCTCCGGCCGTCTGGCCGGCAACCGCTACCCCGGCAGAGGCATTGTGGTGGGAAAGACGGCAGACGGCACCCGGGCGGTGACGGCTTACTTCATCATGGGCCGCAGCGCCAACAGCCGCAACCGGGTGTTCGTCAAACACGGCGACGAGCTGTTCACCGAGCCCTTTGATGCCTCCAAGGTGGAGGATCCCAGCCTGATCATCTACGCGGCAGTGCGGCAGTACGAAAACAACCTGATCGCCACCAACGGTGACCAGACCGACACCATCTACGATGGCCTGGCAGCGGGCAAGACCTTCTCCGATGCCCTGAAGACCCGTGCCTTTGAACCGGACGGCCCCAACTGGACTCCCCGGATCAGCGCCATGCTGACCTTTGCCGGCGGTGACTTCTCCTATCAGATGAGCATCCTCAAGAGCGGCGATGCAGAGGGTACCGTCTGCAACCGCTACACCTATGACTACGCTCCCATCGCCGGCCTGGGCCATTTCCTCCACACCTATATCACCGACGGCAACCCCATCCCCACCTTCTGCGGAGAGCCGGAGCGTGTGGCCGTCTCCAACGACATCGATGCGTTCACCCGGGAAATCTGGGACAGCCTGGATGCGGAAAACAAGATCTCGCTGTATGTTCGCTATACGGATCTGGCATCCGGAACCTATACGGATCGTCTGATGAACAAGAATCAGTAAGGAGAAAGAAAATGAAGGAATTTGAACTGAAATACGGCTGCAACCCCAATCAGAAGCCTGCAAAGATCGACATGGCTGACGGCAGCGACCTGCCCATCACCATCCTCAACGGCCGCCCCGGCTACATCAATTTTCTGGATGCTCTGAACTCCTGGCAGCTTGTCCGGGAGCTGAAGCAGGCCACCGGCATGGTGGCTGCCACCTCCTTCAAGCATGTATCTCCCACCTCCGCCGCCGTGGGCAAGGTGCTGCCCGAGAACCTGAAGAAGGCCTGCTTCGTGGATGACATTCCCGAGCTGGACGAATCCCCGCTGGCCTGCGCCTATGCCCGGGCGAGAGGCACCGACCGTATGAGCTCCTTCGGCGACTGGGTGGCTCTGTCCGACACCTGCGATCTGACCACCGCAAAGCTGATCGCCAGAGAGGTTTCCGACGGCGTCATTGCTCCCGGCTACACCGATGAGGCGTTGGAAGTGCTGAAGAAGAAAAAGAAGGGCGGCTACAACGTGGTGCAGATCGACCCGGACTACGTTCCCGCCCATGACGAGACCAAGCAGGTCTTCGGCATCTCCTTCCACCAGGGAAGAAATGACTTCAAGATCGATGAATCCCTGCTGGAGAATATTGTCACCGCGAAAAAGAATCTTCCCGACAGCGCAAAGGTGGATCTGATCGTTTCCCTGATCACTCTGAAGTACACCCAGTCCAACTCCGTCTGCTTTGCCTACGACGGACAGGCCATCGGCGTGGGCGCCGGACAGCAGTCCCGGATCCACTGCACCCGCCTGGCCGGAACCAAGGCCGACACCTGGTTCCTGCGGCAGCATCCCAAGACTCTGGCGCTTCCCTTCAAGGAGGGCATGGGCCGTGCCAACCGGGACAACGTGGTGGATGGCTACATCAACGGCAACGAAGAGGATGTGTGCGCCGAGGGGATCTGGCAGAACTACTTCACCAGCCGCCCCGAGCCTCTGACGGCAGAGGAAAAGCGGGCCTATCTGGACGGCATCACCGGCGTGAGCCTGGGCTCCGATGCCTTCTTCCCCTTCTCCGACAACATTAAGCGGGCCTGCGCATCCGGCGTCAGCTATATTGCAGAGCCGGGCGGCTCCGTCCGGGATGACCTGGTCATTGAGGAGTGTGACAACCGCGGCGTGGTCATGGCCTTCACCGGTATGCGACTGTTCCACCACTAAGAGGTGCCTGCCATGAAAATACTGGTTGTGGGCGGCGGCGGCCGCGAGCATGCCATTATCAAAAAACTGAAAGAGAATCCCTCCGTTACGGAGATTTTCGCTCTGCCCGGCAATGCCGGCATGGAAAAGGATGCGACCTGTGTTGCCGTGAAAGCCACCGATCTGGACGGAATCTGCGCGTTTGCCGCAGAGAAGAAGGTGGACTATGCGGTGGTGGCACCGGACGATCCTCTGGTGCTGGGTGCCGTTGACCGGCTGAGCGCCATGGGCATTCCCTGCTTCGGCCCCAATGCCAACGCTGCCATCCTCGAGGGCAGCAAGGTGTTTTCCAAGAACCTGATGAAAAAGTACGGCATTCCCACCGCCCGCTATGAAGTCTTTACCGACATGGATGCTGCACTTTCTTATCTGGAGAGCGCCCCCATCCCCACGGTCATCAAGGCCGACGGCCTGGCACTGGGAAAAGGCGTCATCATTGCCCAGACCCGGGAGGAGGCAAGGGATGCCGTCCGTTCCATGATGGAGGACAAGTGCTTCGGCAAAAGCGGCGACCAGATCGTGATTGAAGAATTTCTCACCGGTCCGGAGGTCTCTGTGCTGTCTTTCACCGACGGCAAGACGGTCAAGCCCATGATCTCGTCAATGGATCACAAGCGGGCGATGGACAACGATACCGGCCTGAACACCGGCGGAATGGGCACCGTGGCTCCCAATCCCTATTACACCCCGGAGGTTGCCCGGCGGTGCATGGAGGAAATCTTCCTGCCCACCATTCGGGCCATGGAGCAGGAGGGCCGCCCTTTCCGGGGCTGCCTGTACTTCGGCCTGATGATCACCCCCGACGGACCCAAGGTCATTGAGTACAACTGCCGCTTCGGCGATCCGGAGACCCAGGTGGTGCTGCCTTTGCTGGAAAGCGACCTGCTGACGGTTATGCAGGCCACCACCAACGGCACCCTGGCGGAGACGGAGGTGCGGTTCTCCGAGAAATCCGCCTGCTGTGTGATCATGGCATCCGCCGGTTATCCGGTGAAGTATGAAAAGGGCTATCCCATCACCATTCCCCAGGCGGTGGAAGACCATGTGTATGTGGCCGGCGCTGCCCGGAGGGACGGTGTGCTGGTGACAAACGGCGGTCGGGTGCTGGGAGCAACGGCGGTGGCGGAGACCCTGCCGGAGGCCATCCGGGATGCTTACGACATGGTGGGAACCATTCATTTTGACAATGCCTTCTATCGGCATGACATCGGAAAGAGAGCCTTGCAGGCAGGAAAGGAAGCATAAATGGTTTATCGTGTTTATGTTGAAAAAAAGGAAGGCCAGCGCCACGAGGCCCAGGGCCTTTTGCGAGAGATCCGGGACTTTCTGCAGATTCACAGCCTTACGGAGCTGCGGGTGCTGAACCGCTATGATGCGGAGAACATGGACGAAGCCCTCTTCTCCTATGCGGTGAGCACCGTGTTCTCCGAGCCCCAGGTGGATGATGTCAGCTATGAGGTCCCTCAGGGGGAGACGGTGTTTGCCGTGGAGCCCCTGCCCGGCCAGTATGACCAGCGGGCGGACTCCGCTGCCCAGTGCATCCAGATCATTTCCCAGGGCAACCGTCCCACCATCCACACCGCCAAGGTCTATGTGCTTACCGGAAGTCTGAGCGACAGTGAGCTTGCTGCCATTAAGAAATATGTCATCAACGCAGTGGAAAGCCGGGAGGCATCCCTGGAGCTGCCGGAAACTCTGGCTGCCCGGTATGACGCGCCCGAAACGGTGGCAACCGTGGACGGCTTTACCGCCATGGATGACAAGGCTCTGGCAGAGCTTCTGGACAATCTGGGCCTGGCGATGGATTTGGACGACCTGAAATTCCTGCAGAATTACTTCCGCAGCCAGGAGCAGAGGGATCCCACCATCACGGAGATCCGGGTCGTGGACACCTATTGGTCCGACCACTGCCGCCATACTACCTTCTCCACCCACCTGGACAACATTACCATCCATGATGCCGGTGTGCAGAAGGCTTACGAGGACTATCTGGCTGCCCGGGTGGCGGTGTACGGCGAGGAAAAGGCTGCCGCAAGGCCCCAGACCTTGATGGATATTGCCACCATTGGTGCCAAGTACCTGAAAAAGCAGGGCAAGCTCCCCGAGCTGGACGAAAGCGAGGAGATCAATGCCTGCTCCATCCACGTTACCGCCAATGTCAGCGGCGAGGATCAGGACTGGCTGCTCATGTTCAAGAACGAAACGCACAACCATCCCACGGAGATCGAACCCTTCGGCGGTGCAGCCACCTGCATCGGCGGCTGCATCCGTGACCCCCTGTCCGGCCGTGCTTACGTCCATCAGGCCATGCGGGTTACCGGTGCCGGTGACCCCCGGACGAGCCTGAAGGATACCCTGCCCGGAAAGCTGCCCCAGCGGAAGCTGTGCCAGACTGCTGCCGCAGGCTACTCCTCCTACGGCAACCAGATTGGTCTTGCCACCGGCCATGTGGCGGAGCTGTACCACGAGGGGTTCATTGCCAAGCGGCTGGAGTGCGGCGCCGTGGTGGCTGCCGCTCCTGCGGGCAATGTCCGCCGGGAATGCCCTGCCCCCGGCGATGTGGTGATCCTGCTGGGCGGCCGTACCGGCCGGGACGGCATCGGCGGCGCCACCGGCTCCTCCAAGAGCCATAATATGAAGTCCCTGACCACCATGGCATCCGAGGTCCAGAAGGGCAATGCTCCCGAGGAGCGGAAGATCCAGCGCCTGTTCCGGGACGGAAACGTGACCCGTCTCATCAAGCGCTGCAACGACTTCGGTGCCGGCGGCGTGTCCGTTGCCATCGGCGAGTTGGCCGACGGTCTGCGCATCGACCTGGATGCGGTGCGGAAGAAGTATGAGGGCCTGGACGGCACTGAACTGGCCATCTCCGAATCCCAGGAGCGCATGGCAGTGGTGGTTGCCCCCGAAGATGTGGATGCCTTCATCGCTGCCGCAGAAAAGGAAAATCTGGAAGCCTACCGGGTTGCGGTGGTCACAGAGGAAGCCCGGATGGTTATGACCTGGAAGGGTCGTGAGATCGCCAACCTGTCCCGTGACTTCCTGAATACCAACGGTGCTGTAAAGCACGCCGCTGTGGAAGTTCCCGACTTCCACCGGAACGGCGTGGTGTATGACGAGCCCATCAACCTGAGAGAAATGGCTTCCACCCTGAAGTTCGCATCCCAGCGGGGCCTGGTGGAGCGGTTCGATGCCACCATCGGTGCCGGTTCCCTGCTGATGCCCTTCGGCGGCAAGAATCAGGCCACCCCCGCTCAGGCTATGGCTGCCAAGCTGCCGGTGCTGCCCGGGCAGGAAACCGACGCTGCCAGTGTCATGGCATGGGGCTGTGACCCCGACCGGCTCAGCGCGGATCCATTCCTGGGTGCACAGGAGAGCGTAATCTCCTCCATGGCAAAGATTGTGGCTGCCGGCGCGGACTACAAGAAGGCATACCTGACTCTGCAGGAGTTCTTTGAAAAACTGAGAGACGAACCCGCCCGCTGGGGCAAGCCCTTTGAGGCGCTGCTGGGTGCCTTTGTGGCCCAGGTGAACCTGGATGCTGCAGCCATCGGCGGCAAGGACTCTATGTCCGGCACCTTCCTGGATAAGGATGTGCCTCCTACGCTGATCTCCTTTGCCATTGCCCCTCTGAAAGCAGATGAGGTCATCTCCCCTGAGTTTAAGGGCGCAAACCACCCGGTTTACTTCTTTGGCGCAGAAGGCTATGACGGCATGAAGGCAATGTGGGAGAAGTTCCACGCCCTGTGCAAGGCAGGCAAGGTGAAAGCGGCCTATGCGGTGGGAGCAGGCGGCACCGCCGAAGCGGTGATGCAGATGTCCTTCGGCAACGCCATCGGCTTTGCTGGGGAACCCGGTGCTGTGCGGTTTGACGGACCTCGTTACGGCAGCATCATTGCCGAGCTGACCGGGGACTGCGACTTCGGCGAGAAGATCGGCCATACCACCGCGGAAGAAACCGTTACCTACGGCGGCGACAGCGCATCCATCTCCGAGCTGTACGCTATGAATACCGCCGTTCTGGAAAAGGTTTACCCCACCCGGACCGTAGAGACTCCGGAAAAGGTGCCTGTTTTCCACTACAAGGCTGCATCCTACCCTGCACCCGTGGTCAGGAATGCCAAGCCCAAGGTGTTGATCCCCGTGTTCCCCGGTACCAACTGCGAGTATGACTCCGCCCGTGCCGTTATGGAAGCGGGAGCAGAGGCAGACATTGCTGTGATCCGGAACCTGACTGCCGAGGATGTGGCAAGAAGCGTGGAGGATGTGGCAAAGCGGATCGAAAGCAGCCAGATGATCTTTATTCCCGGCGGCTTCTCCGGCGGCGACGAGCCCGACGGTTCCGCCAAATTCATCACCGCATTCTTCCGCAACCCTGCTATCCGTGAGCAGGTCATGAAGCTGCTGGAGGAGCGGGATGGCCTGATGTGCGGTATCTGCAACGGCTTCCAGGCGCTGATCAAGCTGGGACTGGTGCCCTACGGCAAGATCATCGACACCGATGATACCTGCCCGACCCTGACCTTCAATACCATTGCCCGTCACCAGAGCCGTATTGTGCGCACCCGGGTAGCTTCCAACAAATCTCCCTGGCTTGCGCTGACCCAGGCAGGCGATGTGTACAATGTGCCCATCTCCCATGGCGAGGGCAAGTTCCTGGCTTCCCGGGAGCTGATCGCCAAGCTGGCAGAAAACGGCCAGATCGCCACCCAGTATGTGGATCTGGACGGCAATCCCACCATGGATGCCGCTTTCAACCCCAACGGGTCCATCTGTGCCATCGAGGGCATCACTTCTCCCGACGGCCGTGTCTTCGGTAAGATGGGCCACAGCGAGCGTATCGGCAGCAGCCTGTACCGGAACGTCCCCGGCAACTATGACATCCGGATGTTCGAGGCAGCGGTCAAGTATTTTCAATAATCCAATCAGGACCGTGTTCCCTGGGGAACGCGGTCCGTTTCCTTTGGACAGAATTCACAGAATCTGACCGGAATCTTGTGGGGATATTGCCGATGTACAGGAAAGCCGGGGGATGCTACAATAAAATCAGAACATTTCCGCTGCCCGGCAGCGGACCAAACGAAACGGAAAGGAAGGATTGCCATGCCGATGAATTGTGAAGGGGAATACGGACACCTGATTATGCAGGAGCTGATCCTTCCCGCGACCCATGCAAAACCCGAAGCCCAGGCGGCCTATGCCACATTCGGCAGGCGGATCCACTGGGTGGACAGCGCGAATATGCCCGGCTCGTTCCAGATGAACACCTGCTGGTGGTACAAGTCCAATCGTGAGCAGGCGCTTGCCAGTCCCAACGGCCCGGTGAGCAAGCCCCATCAACACACATACCCGGAGATTCTGGGCTTCTACGGATCCAATCCGGAGGATCCCTATGATCTGGGCGGGGAAGTGGAATTCTGGATCAACGGAGAGCAGCACATCATTACCAGAAGCAGCATGGTGTTCCTGCCGCCCAATACGCCCCATTGCCCGCTGTACGTCAACCGGGTGGACCGCCCCATCTTCCACTTCTCCGTGGTGATGAATGAGCTGTACACCTTCTCCAACGACGAGTCCGAGTTTGTGGCAAAGTAAGCATGAAAGGAAAGTCAGTCGGCGCACCCTCCGGTGCGCCGACTTTTGCGGAAAATATGGGACAAGGCCTAATCCGGAAGACTCCGGTCCAGAACCCGGAAAAGGCGGAAACCCGGAATACTCAAAGCCAGCCAAAGCAGGGAAAAGGGCAGACAGATCTGCCCGGCAAAGCCCATGGGCATGGCGGAATAATCCCAGATCTGGTGCTGCCGGTTGAAAAGCAGTCCCGAAAGCAGCTCCACGGCCGTGATGGCCGCCGCGGCTGCCAAAGGCTTTGCGGCCCCGGGAAGCCGGCAGCGGCCGATGCTGCCCAGCAGAAGAAAACTGCATCCGCCAGCCAGAAACATGGTTCCGTGGGTCCAACCCCGCCAGAGAAGTTCCAGCCCCATATATCCCATTCCGCCCAAATAAAACAGCATTGCCTTTCGCCACCAGCGCATTTACCTCACCTCACCGCAATTTTCCCCTGAAATTTTGGAATTGATACTTGACAACCGGGGTAAATTATCATATAATAACGAAGCTGATTTCGGTGGTGACGAATCAGCCTCATGCAAGCTTGACCTCATGGCGGCATAACTCAGTTGGTAGAGTAGCCGGTTCATACCCGGTATGTCATCTGTTCGAATCAGATTGCCGCTACCAGGCCCGTTGGTCAAGCGGTTAAGACACCGCCCTTTCACGGCGGTAACATGGGTTCGATTCC
>JAQXVF010000069.1 GCA_029224785.1 Bacillota bacterium | reverse complement strand
ATGTCCACCAAGATCGCCCTGTTCAAGGCCGGCGAGCTGAGCCAGGTGGCAACGCCCATGGAGCTGTACATGAACCCCATCGACCTGCAGGCCGCCGACTTCATCGGCAACCCCCGGATCAACTTCCTGGAAGGCACCGGCGTTTATGAAAACGGCAAGCTGCGCGTCAAGTGCGAGCTGCGGGAATATGAGTTCGACAAGGCGGACATGACCGACGAGCCTATCCCCGAGGGAGAATTCCCCGTGGTTGTGGCAATTCGTCCGGAGCAGGTGCATATCTTTGATTCACCCGTGGAAGGCGGCATGGAAGTCAAGGTCTACGCCAACCAGCCCGCAGGCTCCGAAACCCTGGTTTCTCTCCAGGCCGGCAAGAGCGAGTTCCTGTCCAAGGAGATCGGCCTGTCCCACTATGAGATCAACCAGACGGTGTATGTCACCATCGCTCCCGAGAAGATCAACATCTACGACGCCAAGAGCACCAGACTGATCAAGCGCGCCCGCTGACCCCGTTTCTTGACGCCTTTCCCCAGGGGAAGGCGTAGGAATAAAAGCCATTTCGGCCAAGCCTGTAATGGACAAATTGAAAGGAGTATCCGGATTATGAAGAAAAGACAACTGATTGCCCTGCTTCTTACCCTCGCAATGGTTCTCTCTGTGCTTGCCGGCTGCGGTAAGTCCGAGAAACCCGCAGAAACCACCCAGGCTGCACAGCCCGGGGAGACTACCCAGGCTGCACAGCCTCAGGAAACCACCCCTGCTGCCGTGGAAAAATACGGCCCCATTTATGACGAGTGGAGCGAAATGACCGACGATGAGCTTTACGAGCTGGCAAAGAAAGAGGGCGGCGAGATCAACATCTACGCCACTTCCTCCAAGATGCTCAAGGCTCAGGAGCCCTTTGAGGAAATGTTCCCCGGTCTGAAGGTCAATATCCTTGACATGGACCAGGACGAGGTCCTGGAGAAGTGCCGCCTGGAGGCTGACTCCAACAACATCATGGGCGACGTGCTGCAGGCAAAGGACGTCAACGGCAGCGTGTTCTTCGAGTTCTATGAGGACGGCTACTGCTCCGCTTTCTATCCCAAGGACATCTGCGAGAAGATCGATCCCGAGCTTCTGCGCTTCGGCTATCCCCTGTACGCATCCCAGAGCTTCTGGTACTACAACACCGAAGCCTTCCCCGATGGTCAGCCCGTCCATAGCTGGTGGGAGATCATTGAGAAGAACGAGGACGGCACCCAGAAGTACCGCCTGTTCACCAAGGAAATCGGCACCGAGACTGCTTACCTGTCCCTGTTCGCCAGCTTCATCGTGAATGCTGACCAGATGGAACAGTCCTACAAGGACACCTACGGCAAGGATCTGGAGTACACCTACGATGCCTCCAAGTTCGACTTTGACGTTCCTGCCAACAACGCCGGCATCGAGTATCTGTGGCGGTTCTCCCAGATGCAGATGACCTTCATCGGTGACGGCGACGAGCTGGTTCTGGCCGTTCACAACTCCACCGCGGACGATCCCGCTCTGGCTCTGGCCTCCGGCGGCAAGATCGGCAACCGTGACGAGTCCGGCTACAACATCGCATGGCTGACCAACCTGACTCCCTACACCGGCCTGGAGAACTGCGAGTATATGTATGTGGTGGAAGGCTGCGCCCATCCTGCCGGCGCCCGCCTGTTCATCCGCTTCATCACCGGCGGTGCCGACGGCAAGAGCGGCGGCCTGAAGCCCTTCTCCAAGGAAGGCAACTGGATGGTCCGCAGCGATGTGGAGTGTGACTGGAACCCCGCTACTCTGGAAGAGTGCGGCGCTATCGAGTCCAACCTGGAAGCCATCTACAACGAGTTCATCCACACCCAGAATATGTGGACTTACTGGCTGTACCAGAATCCCAACATCAAGTAAAACCGCTTGGGACAGCATGAACCGGCCAATGGCGCTCTGGTGACTGCAATCATTCTTTCATAACGGAAAGGAAACCTCCTGCGGTGGGCTCCCGTCCGCTGCAGGAGGTTTTCTCCACTCAGGGTAACACACAATAGGAGGATCAAAGTCATGAGCCTGAGCGACGATCTGAGCGTTCATGCCCGGGAGGCCGAAAAGGAACAGCGCAAAAAAGCCCGCCGGGAAAAATGGGCCCGCCGGGAAAAGAGTTTCTGGAAGGCATTTCTCTTCACGAAGGACGGCAAGCCAAAAAGCGGCCTGCTGATCTACACATTTTGTCTGAGCTTTGTATTTATTGGTCTGTATATTGCGGCATTCTTTTATTTCATCGATTGGCTGTCTCCCTCGCTGGAGACACGTTCGCCCCTGGTTTCCAACCTGGTGGTGTCTGCGGCGGTCAGCGCCGTGGGCATTCTGACAGGGTGGCTGATTCATCATTTTTCCAAGGAAAAACGGCTGTTTTTCGGCACATTTGTCTGGATGGCGGTGTATCTTGTGCTGGTTCTGATCACCATGCTCATCATGCTGCGGGGAACCGGCGCCGTGGAAGCCTTTCTGTATTTCTACCTGTGGTTTATGGTCATCCCGGTGATCTCCGGCCTGCCGGTGTCGTTCCTGCTGTACAGGAAGGACTACCGTCCCCCTGTTGAGCAGGAGGAGGACAAGCCCTGGAAGCAGTATACACAGCGCCGGTGACAGAATGCTGAAACTTCATTTCATCAATGTGGCGGACGGCGATTCCATTCTGGTGGAAGCGCTGGAGGGCCCCCGGATCTTCCGGGCCCTGGTGGACGCAGGTCCCCGTAGGGTGTGCCCCTCCGCTGGCTCCCTGCGGAACACCGCACCGGAGTACCTGCATCAGTTGGGGATCCGCCGGCTGGATATGCTGGTGATCACCCATCTGCACATGGACCATTTCGGCGGACTCCGGCCCTTGCTGGAGGGCATCCGGGTGGATCATGTCTATGCGGGATATTTTCCCGCCCACCCCGGCGGGCAGATTTTCTGTTCGGAGAAGGCAGAAAAGACCGTTCGCGGTCTTACAGAATGCCTCAACGAATGGAGCCGGGACACGGCGGCGCTGCTTGCGGCAGGCAGCCGTCTGCATCCTCTTACGGAAAGCATCCCTCTGGCATTGACAGACCGCCTGCACGCGGAGCTGATCGTGCCCAACCGCCGTCTGCAAAAGGCCCAGCAGCGGTGCTGGGACCGGTTGGCACAGGGCGAAACGGTCTCTGCCGATGCACTGTACTGGACATCCAAATCCCGGAATCCCGGCTCTTTGCGGGTTCGGCTTCAATATGGAGTCAGACGGATCGAGCTGACGGGGGACTGCTACGGTGCAGTCTGGGATCAGGAAACGCTATTGCCCTGCGATATTTTGAAAGTACCCCATCACGGCGACGGGAAAGCCATGACCGAGGTTCTGGCGCAAAAACTGCGTCCGGTTCACGGAGTGATCTCCTGCGCGGCGGAATACGACGCCCGAAAGAACCGCCCGTCCCTCGGAACCATGGAAATCCTCTCCGCACAGGGTACGCACATCTGGTTTACAGATGGATATTCAACGCAGCCATATACAAGACAGCGGTGGCCTGCGGCGGTGTTTACCATCCTGGAGGATGGAACCGTCCGGACACCGGAAGGAAAAGACGGGAGGTAACCATGATTACAACGGTTTTATTTGACATGGGCGGCACACTGGAGGATATCTTCGTAGATGACGATTCACAGCGGGAGGCAATGCGTCGGCTGCGGGAAATGCTTCTTTCCTATGGCCTGGACCCTGCCACGGACGATGCTTCGTTCAAGGCCCGGGTGGACGAGGGCTGGGTGCGCTACGGCGCATACCGGGATGCCCGGGATGTGGAGCTGAAGCCCGTGGAGATCTGGTGCGATTACGTTCTGGCGGATTTCGGATTCCCCCGGGAGACGCTGGCACCCCACTGCGAGGAGATCGCCCATATGTGGGAGGTCACCCACTATCACCGGAGCCTGCGCCCCAGAGTGGAGGAGATGCTGCAGGGTCTGAAGCGCCTGGGAATGAAGCTGGGCGTGATCAGCAATACCGCGGCAATGTACCAGGTGTTTGACATCCTGGATGAGTACGGCATCCGTTCCTATTTCCAGGATGTGACGCTGTCCTCCGTTACCGGTCTGCGGAAGCCCTGCACGGATATTTTCTCCGTGTCGCTTCACCAGGTGCGGTCCACGCCGGAGCAGTGCGTCTATGTGGGAGATACCATCTCCAGAGACATCATCGGATCCAAGCGCGCCGGCTTTGCTGTGGCCATTCAGATCTGCTCCAAGCTGACCCGGGAAAAGGATGCCGGTGTCCACCATGCCTATGAGCCTGATTATACCGTGGAAGATATTTACGACGTGTACCCCATCGTCCGAAAGCTTGTGGAAAACCCCTGAGCTTCCGGATAACCGACAGACAAAGCCCGCTCTGCGGAAAGCAGGGCGGGCGGATTTTCTGTCCGGGGATCCGAAAACACACTCAGTTGTGGGGGAAGGCTGCACAGGAGGAGCGCTCTACGATGGTGGGCATCAGGATCCGGTGCGTGTAGCCGCTGAGCTCGTTCTGGATCTTGTCCAGCAGGCTGTCCACGGCCATGGATGCCAGCATTTTCTTGGGCTGCTCCACGGTGGTCAGGTCGATGCGGGGCAGACCGCTGTCCCGGATGTTGTCGAAGCCCAGCAGGGAGATGTCCTCCGGGATCCGAATGCCCAGCTCCTCTGCCGCCTGCATGATGCCCAGGGCATTGGTGTCCGTGGCGGCGAAGATGGCGGAGAAGGTCCGGTTCTGGGTGAATAGCTGCTTACTGAGCTGATAGCCGTACTTGATGGAGGTGGAGGGGAAGGTGTTGTTGCAGAACTGGGGGGTGATGCCCAGATCCTTGCAGGCTGCGGAATAGCCCTCAGCCCGAAGCTGGTGGGTGGTGCTTCCCCGGCGGCGGCCGAAGTACAGAATGTCCCGGTGTCCCAGATTGTACAGGTGCTCTACGCCCAGATAGGCACCCCGGTAATTGTCCACGGAAACGTAGCTGACGGGGATCTCCCGCAGGTTTTCTCCTGCAAACACCGTGGGAATGCGGGTAAGGTACTGGGAAAGGGAATCATAGCTTTCCGGACCGCAGGGGAAGAGGATGACGCCGTCCACCTGACGGGCGATCATCAGTTCAAACAGCTCCTTTTCCAGCTCCAGATCCCGGGAAGAGTTGCACAGGATGATATTGTACCCCCGTGCCCGGGCCTGGCGGTCGATGTGGTAGGCCAGCTCGGACATGAACGGGTTGCTGATATCCGTCAGGATCAGCCCCAGAAGCTTGGTGCTGCGCATGACCATGGCTCTGGCAACGGCATTGACGGTGTAGTTCATTTCTTTGCAGATCTGCAGGATCCGCTCCCGGGTGTCTTCGCTGATTTCCGGACTTCCGGAAAGCGCACGGGATACGGTGGAATAAGAAACACCGGCTACTTTTGCGACATCTTTGATCGTTACGTTTTTCATTCCTGTTCCTCCTTACGAAAATATCCGTACATCAGTTTACGGATATTATATCTATTTTTTCCGAAAAAATCAACCTCTCCCACGAAAAAATACAGCAAAAAAACAGATTCCAGGGGGCGGCCTTGGGGATTACCCCATTAATCGGAATTTGCACGCAAACAAAACCGGGAAATTCCCGGATGAGAACTCGTTCTGGTTTGCGACAATATCCGAAAAAATAACGATATTATATGAGTTTTGTGGAAATGACGATTTTTTCACATAAAAAAATTAGATTTTATATTGACATTTCCAAATTCATGGTGTATGATTAAGCCATGAGAGATTCGGAAACGTTTGAGTAAGTTTTTTCGCTTAGAAGAAAGGAGCTACAGCTATGATCAAAGCCGTCTTATTTGACATTGGCGGAACGATGCACACCTCCTCTTCTCCGGAAGGACGGGATGTCCGGTTTGCCGGCCGGCTGCTGGAACGGCTGGGCGATTACGGCATTCATCCGGATGTAACTGCGGAGGAACTGGCAAGGCTGCTGTATACCAACGGCGAGGACTACAAGCATCATTCCGAGCAGACCCTCCGGGAGCTTCCGACTGCGGAGATCTGGAGTGATTTCTATCTCCGGGGCCTGGGCGTGAGCCGGGAGGCATTGGAGCCTATCGCGGAGGAACTGAGCTTTCTGTATGACTACGACAGAACGCGGATTCTGCGCCGTCCCCACCTGAAGCAGACCGTGGAGACCCTTCGGGATATGGGGATCCGCATGGGCGTGATCAGCAATATCATTTCCACCTCCGTCGTTCCCCATTTCCTTGCGGAATACGGGATCGAGAAAGAGATGGAGTGCGTGGTGCTCTCCAGTGTCACCGGCATCCGGAAGCCGGATCCGGAGATCTTCCGCGTGGCCGAGCGGGCCATGAACCTGAAGCCGGAGGAGCTGGCGTATGTGGGAGATACCATCTCCCGGGATGTGCGGGGCACCCGCAACGCCGGTTGGCGCTGCATGATCCAGATCCGCAATCCCTCCACCGCCCACCGGGACCGGGGACTGGAAAACAGCGGCTTTACCCCGGATTATCTCATAGATGACCTGGCCGAAATCCCGGCCATCATTCAAAAAGAAAATCAAAATGAAAAATAGGAACCGTTCCGCTTATCAACAAAATCCAAAAACAGGAGGTAACCCATGAATCCGAATATCGACACAATTTTCTTTGACGTCGGCGCCACGCTGCGCTATGTGGTGGAGGATCCGGAATTCGCCGCTGCAGCAGAACAGGAGCTGATGCGGCTGGTGGGCGCGGAGGAGCCCCACGACGTTTTCTTCGAAAAGCTGGAAAAGAACTGGAAGGCTTACCGCAAGCTGGCAAAGTCCGTGCTGCTGGATGTGTCTGAAATGGAGCTGTGGCTGCAGTATCTGCTGCCGGACTACCCTGCAGAGCGCGTTGCGCCCAACGCTGCCCGGCTGACCCGTCTGTGGCGGGATCACGACGGCCGCAGACTTGCCCATGACGACGTCAAGATGACGCTGAAGGAACTTGTCCGCCGGGGCTACAAGCTGGGCATCATTGCCAACACCATCACCGAGACGGAGATCCCGGACTGGATGTGCCAGGATCAGGTTGCGGATTGCTTCAAGACCGTGATCCTCTCCTCCAAAGTCCGCCTGCGCAAGCCGGATCCCGCCATCTACCTGCTGGCATCCCGCTGCATCGGCTCCGCTCCGGAAAACTGCGCTTATGTGGGCGACAATCCTGTCCGGGATGTGGAAGGCGCCGTGGACGCCGGATACGGCAGCATGATCCTGTACGAGGATGCCGGTACCGCCGATCGGGAGGGCAAGCTCCCCACGGTCCAGCCTGACTACCGCATCCAGGCCATCCGGGATCTGCTGGATCTGTTCCCGCCCAGAGCCTGAGGACCGGCCATGGCGGAGATCAAAGGCGTATTTTTTGACCTGGGAGGCACCCTCCGCATTGCGGAGGACGTGCCGGAGCACCAGGAGCGGGCCAAGGCCCGTATGGCACAGCTTGCCGGGGCGGAGGATGTCCAGGGCTTCATCGATATGGTGGAGGAGCGGTACGCTCCCTACCGGGACTGGGCACTGACGGAGAACCGGGAGGCCGGCGACTATGAGCTGTGGGCCAAGTGGCTCCTGCCGGAATATCCGGAGGAGACCCTGCGGGCCATTTGCCATGAGATGACGTATCAGTACCGTCAGGTCAAGGGCCTGCGGCACATCGTAGAGGGTGGCCTGGAGGTCATCCATACCCTGCACAGCCGGGGCTACAAGCTGGGCATCATCTCCAACCTTATCGGGGAAGAGGAGATCCCCAACTGGCTCCGGGACGACGGACTGGAATCCTATTTCGACGCGGTGGTGCTTTCTTCCGTCTGCCATATCCGCAAGCCGGATCCGGAAATGTACCGGATGGGCTGCCGGCAGCTTGGGCTGCAGCCTGAGGAATGCGCTTCCGTGGCGGACAACCTGAACCGGGATATCACCGGTGCCAAGGCTGCCGGCATCGGCGCCAACATTCTGTTCATCAGCCCGGAAAAGCTGGCCAAGAAAACCATCACCGACGAAAACCGTCCGGACTACATTGTCCATCAATTCCGGAACATTCTGGAGATTCCGATTTTGAAGTAAAGGAGAGGAACCGCATGGAGAAGCAGATCGATACCATTTTTGTGGATCTGGGCGACACCTTCCGGGTGATCCGGGCGGATGAAGCCTACATAACTGCGGCAAAGACCCGGATCGCAGAGCTGCTGGGTGTGACCTCGGATCCTGTGGCGTTTTACCGGGAAGTGATCGAGCCGCGCTACGACCTCTACCGCCAGTGGGCGCTGACCTTCTACTGCGAAGCGCCGGAAAAGGTCCTGTGGACCCGCTGGCTGGCCTATGATTTCCCGAAGGATCGGGTTGAGGCGGCCGCTGCGGAGCTGACCTACGAATACCGCAAGACCAAGGGCGAGCGCGTGGTCACCGACGGCGGCATCGAGACCATCAAAGAGCTGTATGCGCGGGGATATACTCTGGGCATTGTCAGCGATCTGGTGGGAGTTCACGAAGTGGACGAGTGGCTGGACAAGGACGGTCTTCGGCCCTACTTCAAAACGGTGCAGCAGTCCTCGATCTGCCTGATCCGCAAGCCCCATCCGGCGATCTACTACTACGCGCTGGAGGAGACCGGCTCGGATCCTGCCAGAACCTGCTATGTGGGCGATAACCTGAACCGGGATATCGTCGGCGCCAAGGCCGCGGGCCTGGGCATGACCGTGGGCGTCCGTTACCCCGGGAAAAAGCCCCAGACCGTCACGGAGGAAAACAAGCCGGATTTCTTTATCAGTCATTTCTCTCAGCTGCTGGACCTGTTCCCGCCGCTGAAATAAGGAGGATACGATATGAGCGAAAATCGTTTTATTGGCGGCGATGCCCTTGCCAAAGCGGTGGAAGCCGCATACGCCCAGGGACAGACCGATTATTCCCTGGAGCCCATGGTTCTGACGGAGGAAGACGGAACCCCTGTGGGCAAAATCAAAGACGGCGACAAGGTCATCTTCTGCTGCCGTCGGGGTGAGCGGGAGATTGAGCTGACCGAAGCATTTACGGATCCGGATTTCAAGCATTTCCAGCGTACCGCCCTGAAGGACCTGGAATTCGGAATCATGACCATGTATCATGAGAAATTCAAGGATCTTCCCATTGCATTTGCCCCGGAAAAGGTGAAAAAGCCTCTGGCTCAGTGCCTGTCCGAGGCGGGGCTGCGGCAGTTCCACTGTGCCGAGTCCGAAAAGTACGCCCATGTGACCTTCTTCTTCAACGGCGGCTATAACCAGCCCTTTGAAGGCGAGACCGACGTGTGCGTTCCCTCCCCCAAGGGAATTGCCTTCGATCAGAAGCCGGAGCTGAGCCTGCCGCAGGTGGCGGAGAAGGTGCAGGAGGCCGTGGATCAGGAGTATGACTTCATTTTGACCAACTTTGCCAACGGCGATGTCATCGGACATACTGCCAACACGCAGGCAAAGCTCCAGGCTGCCTCCGCAGTCAGCCGGTATGTGGCGCAGGTATCCCGTTACGCCAATGAGCACGGCTACCTGGTGGCCATCACCGCCGACCACGGCAACATCGAAAAGCTCTATGGCAAGGACGGAAAGCCCCATGTGGCCCACACCACCAATCTGGTACCCTTTGTGGTTCTGGATCCGCAGAACAGATCCATGACGCTGCGGGACGGCCGGGTCAGCGATGTGGCTCCCACGGTGCTGAAGGTTCTGGGGGTTCCCCAGCCTGCAGAGATGTCCGGCAGCTCCCTCATCGAAACCGAGGGTGTCACCAGCCGGAAGATGATGCTGATCATTCTGGACGGCTGGGGCTACGGCTCCGGTGACGGCGGAGATGCCATTTTCCTGGCGGATACCCCGGATTGGGACCGGATCCTGCAGACCTATCCCAACAGCAAGCTCCGTGCCTCCGGCGAGGATGTGGGCCTCCAGGCCGGCAAGCCCGGCAACTCCGAGGCCGGACACAGCAATCTGGGCGCCGGACGGGTGGTGGCACAGGACGATGTGCGTATGGATGCCGCCATCAAGGACGGTTCCTTCCGTACCAACCCCGTGTTCCTGAAGCTCATCGAGGATGCCCGCCACAGCGGTGCCCTCCATCTGCTGGCCTACCTGACGGAGAAATCCAGCCATGGCTGCATTGACTATCCGCTGATGATTGCAGAAATGGCAGAGGGTGTGCCGGAAGTCTATTTCCACATCATCTTCGACGGCCGCAGTACCGAGTCGGGCAGCGCTCCCGCCATGCTGCGGGATCTGGAAGAGAAGCTCCGGGTCATCGGCCGGGGACAGATCGTGGACGGCGTAGGCCGCGGCATCGCGCTGGACCGTGACGGAAATTACGGGAAAATCAAGAAAGCATATGAGGCGATGGTTTTGGGTGTGGGCGCGGCCTACCACCGCTGAGCACTCCCGAAACTGCTATTTCGGAGGAGGGATGAAATGCTGACAGCAACGATTGCGGAAGGTCTGGACCTGTCCGTACTGGAAGTTGGCCCGTTGGAAGTTCTTCTCCGCCTGCTGTGCGCAATGTTTATCGGTGCGGTCATCGGAACGGAGCGTGAGCTTACTCACCGTCCGGCGGGTATGCGGACCCATATGCTGGTGGCGCTGGGCTCCTGTGTGGTCATGATCACCAGCCAGATGATCTTCCACCAGTACCGGGCCTTTGGCGCCACGCCGGACCCTGCCCGTCTCAGCGCACAGGTAATCACCGGTGTGGGCTTCCTGGGTGCCGGAACCATCATGAAAGAAGGCCCCTCCATTAAAGGCCTGACCACCGCAGCCAGCGTCTGGGCGGTGGCCTGCCTGGGCATCGCGGTAGGCGGCGGCTATTATGTGCTCGGAATCGCGGGAACGGTGGGAATGATCGTCATTCTGGTGCTGTTTGAGTGGCTCCAGGAAAAGATGATGCACCATCGTTATGCGCTGTATCTGTTTTCTGTGAGCTGCACCGAAGTGGTTCCCACATTGGATCGGATCAACAAATTGGCAGCGGAGAATGACGTTTCTCTGAAAGCCATGCAGGTGGACGAGAAAGACGACGGCGAGATCGAGATCAGCTTTAAGGCGGACTTTGGAGGACGCCACAGCGAAGAACGGATGCAGAGGTTCTTCGCGGAGCTGAGCGGCGACCCTCACACGGATTCTGTCAAATCCGAGCGGAGCCGGGTATAAAACCGCAGGTGTTTCGGACTTTATAATCATACATAAGGACCCAATGGCAGCCTGAAAAAAATACAATTTTCAGACTGTCAGGGTTTTTGCACCCAAAATTCAGGCATTCTCGGCATAAACCCCATGTGGAATGAATGTTTATTCACAATTTCTGCATGAACAGCCGATAATTGGATCAAAAACAAGAACAGGAGCGAGTAGGATGAATCAGTTATTTATTGTATTTTCTGCACTGGGTTCCCTTTCCGCATTGTTATTTGCCGTTTTCATGGCAAGACGTGCCCTTTCCTTCTCGGAAGGAAATGAAAAAATGAAGAAGATTGCCTCCTTTATCCGGGACGGCGCCAACGCTTATCTGCGCCGTCAGTACAGCGTGGTCATCGTATTCTTTGCCTTTATGTTTGTCGTTCTGTGCATCATGGCCACCATGAAGCTGCTGACGTGGTTTGTTCCCTTTGCCTTTGTCACCGGCGGTTTCTTCTCCGGCCTGTCCGGCTTTGTGGGCATGAAGATCGCCACGGCTTCCAACTCCCGTACCGCCAACGCCTGCCAAACCAGCCTGAATTCCGGCCTGAAGGTTGCCTTCTCCGCCGGCACCGTCATGGGCTTTACCGTGGTTGGCCTGGGCCTGCTGGATATCTCCGGCTGGTACCTGCTGCTGCGGTACGTGTTCCGTCTTCCCCTGGAAGAGATCACCGCTGCCATGCTGACCTTCGGCATGGGCGCCAGTTCCATGGCTCTGTTCGCCCGTGTGGGCGGCGGCATCTTCACCAAGGCCGCTGACGTGGGCGCCGACCTGGTGGGCAAGGTGGAAGCCGGCATTCCCGAGGATGACCCCCGGAACCCCGCCGCCATTGCCGATAACGTCGGCGACAACGTTGGCGACGTTGCCGGCATGGGCGCCGACCTGTACGAGTCCTATGTTGGCTCCCTGATTTCCTCCTGCTCCCTGGGCGTGATCGCCTTCGGCCATATTGCCAATGTGGACAGCATCCGCGCTTTTGCCGTTCCTCTGCTCATTGCCGCCATCGGCGTGCTGGCCTCCATCATCGGTTCCCTGCTGGTTCGTACCGGCGAGTCCACCGACCAGATCACCCTGCTGAAGGCTCTGCGCCGGGGCACCAACACCTCCGCACTGGTCATCGCCGTGGCAGCATTCCCCATTGTGTGGTTTATGCTGGGCAGTGACCATATGGGCCTGTATGTGGCCATCCTGTCCGGCCTGGTGTCCGGCGTTCTCATCGGACGCTGCACCGAGTATTACACCTCCGATACCTATAAGCCCACCCAGCACCTGGCTGCTACCTCTGAAACCGGCACCGCGACCCTGGTCATCGACGGCCTGAGCCTGGGCATGCGTTCCACGCTGATGCCCGTTCTGATCGTCAGCGCCTGCATCCTGCTGTCCTACTTCCTGTCCGGCATTGGCCTGACCGACGGCGCCCGGAACGCCATGGGCTTGTACGGCATTGCCCTGGCTGCGGTTGGTATGCTTTCCACCCTGGGCATCACCCTGGCAACGGACGCTTACGGCCCCGTGGCAGACAATGCCGGCGGCATCGCTCAGATGGCCGGTCTGGATCCTGTGGTGCGGGAACGCACCGACGCTCTGGATTCCCTGGGCAACACCACTGCCGCTACCGGCAAGGGCTTTGCCATTGGCTCCGCCGCTCTGACCGCGCTGGCCCTGATCGCCTCCTATGTGGAAAAGATCAAGAGCATTGCTCCCGACCTCTCCATGGACATGAGCGTTATGAACCCCGTTGTTCTGGTGGGTATTTTCACCGGCGCCTGCCTGGCATTCATCTTCGCCGCTATCACCATGGGCTCCATCGGCCGGGCTGCCCACAGCGTGGTGCTGGAAGTCCGCCGTCAGTTCCGGGAGATCACCGGCATTATGGACGGCACCTGCGATGCCGACTATACCCGCTGTGTAGACCTGTGCACCAAAGCCAGCCTGAAGGAAATGGTCATCCCCACGGTCATCGCGGTCCTGGCTCCTGTGGCAGGGGGCCTGCTTCTGGGACCTGCCGGCGTTGTGGGTATGCTCTGCGGCGCCACCGCTTCCGGATTCCTGCTGGCTGTGTTCATGTCCAACTCCGGCGGCTCCTGGGATAACGCCAAGAAGTACATCGAGTCCGACCACTTCGGCGGCCGCGGCAGTGAAAACGACAAAGCTGCCATCGTCGGCGACACCATCGGCGACCCCTTCAAGGATACCTCCGGTCCTTCCATCAACATTCTGATCAAATTGTTGAGCATGGTATCTATCGTTTTCGCCACTTTGGTGGTACAATATCACTTGTTCGGATAATCTCATCGGCAATTTCCCGTGCATTCCGGCACGGGAAATTGCCATGTCCAATCGATTCTGAAAAGGAGCGCAATATGAAACAATATGATCTGATGATCCTGGGCCCCGCTACCCGGGATGTGAACATCGACTACACCGGCGCCGAGGATCGGAGCAGCGGCGGCGCTGTTACTTTCTGCACCCCGGCTGCCGTGGCCGCAGGGGCGCGTGTTCTGGCCGCGGTGAAGATCGCCGCCGAAGACCGGGATATTCTGGAGTCCTTCCGGATGGATCCGGAGGATGTGGTGCTGCTGCCTTCGGAGAAGACCACCATCATGCGCAACGAGTACTTTACCCCGGACCGGGAGCGGCGCAATTCCTGCTGCGCGGCCCAGTCCGATCCCATTACTCCGGCAGAGCTGCCGGATGTGGACTGCCGGCTGTACCATCTTGCCGGCCTGCTGTACGGGGATTTCCCCAACGAGCTGATCGAGCACCTTCATACAAAAGGCATGGTCTCCGCCGATGCTCAGGGCTTCCTGCGTCACAACGAAGGTGGGAAGATGGTGTTCCACGACTGGGCGGACAAACGCAAGTATCTGCCCTATATGGACTTCCTGAAGACCGATGCCGCCGAGGCGGAGATCCTCACGGGACTGACGGACCGGGCTGAGGCAGCCAGAGTGCTCCATGACTGGGGCGCAAAGGAGATCCTGATTTCCCACAACACGGAAATGCTGGCCTTCGACGGCAAGACCCTGTGCACCTGCCCGGTGAAAGCCCGGAATCTCTCCGGCCGTACCGGACGGGGGGACACCACCTTCGGTGCCTACCTTGCCATGCGTGTGACCGGCGCCGGCATGGAGGAGGCTCTCCGCTATGCCACCGCCTGTGTCAGCCTGAAAATGGAGACACCCGGCGTGTTCCGGGGAACCAGGGCCGACGTGGAAGCCTATCTGGAGCAGTTTTATCAGTAAGGAGCGTATCATGGAGCCAATCATCGGCGTAAACATCCCGGGCGGAACCAATTTAGACACGCTGGACCGGGTTCTGACCCGGATCGAAGAGGAGGGCTGGCAGGCTGCGGAGCTGAATCTGTCCTCCTGTCCCCTGATCCTGGGAGGGCAGCTTCAGCTGCAGGTAGTCCGCCATGTGCATCAGATCCTGCAGCGGCACGCCCTGCAGTACACTGCCCATACGGGCTACGGCCTGGATCTTCGCCGGCTGGAGGATGCGCCCATGCACAGGGCGGTGATGCGCGCCTCCCTGGAGGCCTGCCAGGCGCTGGAGATCGACCGGCTGAACTTCCATTATGAGCAGCGGTCGGAGGATCCCCGGCAGGAGGATCAGTACATGGCCCGGATGGCGGAAGCCTGCGATCTGGGGCAGTCCCTGGGGGTGGCAGTGAACATCGAAAATGTGGAAGTGGAGCACGTCCGCTGGGCGCTGGAGGCGGTAAAGAAGCTGAACCACCCCAACTGCGGCATGACGCTGGATCTGGGGCATCTGTGGATCGCCAGTCACTACTTCGGATTCCCGTATCTGCCGGCGGTGGAAGCCTGTGCGCCCTATGTGCGGCATTTGCACATCAACGACAACCACGGCGTTTTTGAACCCATGCGCCTGACCAACAAAGAGGTGTACGACACCCTGGACAAGGGCTACCGCTTTGCCTTCAGCCGTGGGGATATCCACATTCCGCCTCTTTGGGGGAATGCTCCCCTCCGGGAGGCCTTCGGGATCCTGAACCGAGCCGGGTATTCCGGGATCTGGCTGTGCGAATACTACAGCCATCTGTTCATGCCCTTCAATTCGGAGATCCGCCGGAACGTGGCGGAGGCCATTCGGCAGGCATCCTCCCAATGAAAGGTTCTTCTCTGTCTGTACAGGCTGTCGAAACTGGTGCAGATTCCATGGATTCGGAGGAAAAGAACGTGTGATAGAAAACCGTCAGGGTTGTCTTTCGCATTCCATAACAGGCAAAGCCCCCGCAGGAAGTGCGGGGGCTTTGCCTGTTGAAGGAGAAGCGTTTGTCAAGGAGGAACAGCCCGGCGCTTTTGCGCCGGGCCATGGAGAACCTTATTTGTAAAGCTCGGGCTTTTCGATGGTCTGCACAGGCAGGAACTGAGAAGTGCCGCGGGAGGCGTTCAGCGCGTCGCCGGCAACACAGGCCACATAGCCGTCCCATGCAGAGGGGCCGGTGAGCTTTCCGGCGTGCACGGACTGCACCCACTTGCAGAACTCGATGTCGTATGCCTCGATGAAGCGCTCTTTCCAGTCCGTCATGATGGGCATGGCGGCAGTGGGATCCTTGGTCACGTCCGGGCGGGAACGGCGAACCACGGCGTAGGGATCCGGCAGCTTGACGGTGCCGTTTTCGCAGACGACTTCGCACTGAATGTCATAGCCGTATCCGTCGGCAACCTGTACTTCCACGTCGATGAAACAGCCCTTCTTGGTCCGCAGCAGCACAACCTGGGGATTGTCGTAGCCCTTGTTGGAGTTGGCGGACTGACGGACACGGACAGCCTGAGCATCCTGGTATTCGTCATCCAGCAGCCAGCGGCAGATGTCCAGCTCGTGGATGGCCACGTTGGTGATGCCGTTCTCGGTCTTGAAGCCGGGGCCCTGGCTGACGTTCCGGTGGCAGGCCTTGATCAGCAGGGGAGCGCCGATCTCGCCGGACTCGATGATCCGCTTCATTTCCGCATAGCCCCGGTCATAGCGGCGCATAAAGCCCACCTGAACCAGGCGCTTGCCGATCTCCAGCTCCCGGGCGATGATCTCCTCGCAGTCCTTGGCGTTCTGGGACAGGGGCTTCTCACAGAAGCACCACTTCTCCTCTGCCAGAACCTTCATCACATAGTCGTGGTGTGTGGCGTCGATGGAGGTGATGACCACCGCCTCCACCTCGGGATCCTTGATCATACCATCGCAGTCGTTGCCGTAGGAGCGGATGCCGTAGCGGGCAGCGGTCTCGTCCGCAGCAGCGGCCACATAGTCGGACACAGCCACAACCGTGGCGCCGGGAACGGTCTCAATGATCCGGCGGCAGTGATCCTTACCGATGGCGCCGCAGCCGATAATACCGATTTTCAAAACATTATCCATTTGAAAGACTCCCTTTCATCAATACTTTCTGGCATCCTTCACATGAGCCAGGTGATCTTCATAGGCGGCCAGGTTTCTGGGATTTTCCGACACTTCCGTATCGCCCACACGCCACCAGGAGCAGTAGCCCTCGGTCATGGACTTGGGCAGCACCCGGATGTCAAACAGGACGGGGACGTCCGGAATGGTTTTGGCATCGGCAATGGCCTGGCGAAGCTCCTCCAGGGTGTGGATGGTGTATGCCTTGCAGCCGTAGCCCTCGGCAATCTTGGCAAAGTCCACGCTCATGAAGCTGCCGGAGTGCTTTCCGTCCTCGCCGCGGAAGCGCAGCTCGGTGCACAGGGAGTCGTTGCCGTGTCCCACCTGCAGGTTGTTGATGCAGCCGAAGCTGGCGTTGTTGAAGAGGCAGACGTTGATCTTTCTGTGCTCCTGCACAGCGGTCAGCAGCTCGGAATGGAGCATGACGAAGGATCCGTCGCCCACCATGGCGTACACGTCCCGGTCACCGATGGCGTGCTTGACACCCAGGGCGCCGGAGATCTCATAGCCCATGCAGGAGTAGCCGTACTCCATGTGGTAAGTGTCCACGGCACGGGGACGCCACATCCGCTGCATATCACCGGGCAGAGAGCCGGAGGCGCCGATGACCACGTCTTCCGGGTCGATGGCATAGTTGATAACGCCCAGAACAGCGGTCTGAGTCAGCTCGGCGTCCAGATCCCGGGCAAAGCGGAAGGCGGATTGGGCGTTGGCATCGTTGACCTCAGGCACATAGTCGGGACCGAAGGCAACGCTGTCCAGTCTGTCCAGTTCCTTCTGCCAGCGGCCGCGGGCCTCCGCCACCTGGGTGGTATACGGTGCCTTGTAGCCTTCCAGCGCCTGCAGCAGCACCGGCAGCGCCTGCTTGGCATCTGCCACCACGGGCACTGCATCCAGCTTCAGCGCCTGGAATTCGGAGACGTTGATGTTGACGAATCTGGCATCCTCCCGGAACAGCCACTTGGAGGCGGTGGTGAAATCCGTGTACCGGGTGCCGACGCCGATCACCACGTCTGCTTCCCGGGCGATCTCATTGGCGGCGGAGCAGCCGGTGGTGCCGATGCCGCCCAGATTCAGGGGGTGGTCCCACACAATGGCGCTCTTGCCGGCCTGGGTCTCGCCGAAGGGGATTCCGGTGGCTTCCGCAAACTGCCGGAACTGCTCGTGGGCTTCGCTGTAGCGGACGCCGCCGCCGCAGATCAGCAGAGGCTTCCTGGCATTGCGGATCACTTCCGCGGCCTCCTCGATGGCCTCACGCTCCGGCTCCCGGCGGGCAAGCCGCCAAACGCGCTTGGCGAAGAAGCTTTCGGGGTAGTCATATGCTTCGCCTTCCACATCCTGAGGCATGGCAATGCACACAGCGCCGGTGTTGGCGGGATCGGTGAGGACCCGCATGGCGCTGATCATGGCGCTCATCAACTGCTCGGGGCGGACGATCCGGTCCCAGTAGCGGCATACCGGACGGAAGGCGTCGTTGGTGGACAGACTCAGATCATGGATCTGCTCCACCTGCTGCAGCACCGGATCGGGCTGACGGCAGGCATACACATCACCGGGCAGGATCAGCACGGGAATGTTGTTGGCGGTTGCCGTGGCGGCGGCGGTGACCATGTTGGCAGCACCGGGGCCTACGGAGGAGGTGACGGCCATGATCTTCTTGCGCTTGCACTGTCTGGCGAAGGCGATGGCGGTATGTGCCATGCCCTGCTCATTCTTGCCCTGCCAGACCTTCAGCCGGTGGGTCTCCTGAGCAAGAGCCTGTCCCAGACCGACCACGTTTCCGTGGCCGGGAAGCATGATCACGCCTTCCACAAAGGGATGTTCGATGCCGTCGTAACGGATGTACTGATTCTCCAGAAAACGAACCAGTGCCTGTGCCATAGTCAATCGAATGGTATTCATCGGATCGCTCCTTTCCTCAGCCCTGGAAGATATGCGCGTTGGCATCCGGCTTCCAAAGCCATTCATGTTCCTCGTCGTCGATTCTTGTCTTTTCCCAGGGGTTTCCGTCCAGATGGCGGATGCCCCAGGCGTAGCACATGGCGTAGCCCGGAGCGGCGGTCTGGGAGTGGAAGCCGCTGTTGATCACGGACAGGCCGTTGTGGCCGGTGCGGTAGATCTCCCCGTTGCCGAAGCCTGCGCCAAAGCCCTGGGGATAGTCAAACCGGTAGAAATACACCTCCGGCTGGGGATGGTGGTGGGGCGGATAGGAGGACCACTTGCCCGGGAAATTCAGCACCTCTCCCAGAACCATGTTGGAGAACGGGGCGTTTTCGTAGTCGAAGAAGGTCTTGATCTCCCGCCGCATACAGCCCATCAGTTCGCCGTTGGCACCGGCATGCTGGGTCTGGACGGTTTCGGGGGTGTACATCACCGCCGGATAGGCCCGGGGGTTAAGGGTTTTCTGCACATAGATCTCGCTGTGCTCCGCGGCGGTCAGGGTGACCTCCGTCCCTTTGCCTGCCAACAGGCAGTAGGCTTCGTAACGGAAGCAGTCCGGACGAAGGGCATCCACGGTTTTGCCCTCCCAACGGTAGGTCACATGGCCGGAAAACAGCAGCAGCGCCGTTTCTTTTTCCGGCTCCAGCACCGTGAAGGTGTCTCCCGGCTCCAGCACCAGCAGACCCACATCCATCTGCGTACCCAAATCATCCTCTGCGGTGTCGATATAGGGATTGTAGCCCCGGTGCAGCTCCTTGGTAAAATACATGGCGCAGCCTCCTTACAGGCCGGTATGCCGGCGGATGTAGTCTCTGGCCTTCATGGCGTATTCCAGCGGATCGGCCTTGGCGGGATCCTGCTCTGCTTCCACCAGGAGCCAGCCCTCGTAGCCGGCATCCTCCAGGACCCGGAACACAGGATCAAAGTCCACGTTGCCGTCACCGGGCACGGTAAAGGCGCCGTTGCGGACCGCCTGCAGGAAGCTCCAGTTGTTCTTTCTGGCCTCTTCCACCACCGGCAGACGCATATCCTTCAGGTGGACGTGTCCCACACGGCTGACATACTTTTTCAGCATTGCCAGAGGATCCTCCCCGGCAAAGGTGAAGTGACCCGTGTCATAGCACAGGAAAACACAGTCGGGATCGGTGTTTGCCATCATCCGGTCGGTCTCCTCCGCGGTCTGCACCACGGTGCCCATGTGATGATGGAAGCACAGCTTGAAGCCCCGGTCGGCGGCGATGCGGCCCAGCTTGTTCAGCCCGTCGCACAGCAGATCCCACTCCCGGTCGTCCATCACATGCTTGTGACCGCCGGTCAGAACGGGGGTGTCCAACTGGCCTTGAATGGAGTAGCTCTGCTCGCTGACATTGATGCGGTTGCAGCCTACGGCAGCCAGGAAATCCAGCTCCTTTTCAAAATCCTTCTGCACCTGCTCGAAGGGCTGGGTCAGCAGGAAGGAAGAGAACCACCGGCTGGCGATGCGCATTCCCCGCAGGTCCAGGGCGCGCTTCAGTTCCGCCGGGTCAGAGGGATACTTGTTTCCGATCTCGCAGCCGGTGAAGCCTGCCAGGGCCATTTCGCTGACGGTCTGACGGAAGGTGTTCTCCGCACCCAGGTCGGGCATATCGTCGTTGCACCAGCCGATGGGGGCGATGCCCAGCTTTACTTTTGTTGTATCAAACATTTTGAATCCTCCTTATGAGATTCCGGCACCGCCGGAATGTGATTTCCCCGGGGACTCTTCCACAATCCGGGGCAGCGTAGAGCCGCCGTACGGCATGGCAAGAACCGTTGCATCGGGGCCAAGCTTCTCGAAGGCGCGGTCCAGAGCGGCCTGGACGCTGGGCTGGGGCGTCAGGAAAATGGAACGGACGAAAGAATCCTCCATCTCCGACACCAGGTAGATATCCGCTTTTTTCAGGGTCATGGCAATGGCGGCAGCCTTATGCCCGCCAAGCTGGAAATCCACGCCGATCCGCTGAATCATGGCGTCGGGGGATTCTGACCGGGTCATCCACTGCTCAAACACCCGCTCGCCCAGACCTTCCCGACAGGAACCGATGAGGATGATGATTCCTCCGGGCCTCACCGCATGGCGGGCGTTATCCAGGGCCTTCTGGGTCTGGTACAGGTTCAGATCCTTCGGCGCACCGCCCTGAGATACCAGCACGATGTCTGCCGGCTGGGGCAGGGGCTTGAGGTAGATTTTGTCCAGGAAGCGGCAGCCCTCCCGATGGGCCTCCACGGGGTGACCTGCCACGGCTTTGATGATCTCCTTGTGCTCGCTGAGCACCACATTGACGATGAAGTCAATGCCGCAGATGCGCCCCGCCTCCTCAATATCCATCCGGAGGGGATTGGTCTCCAGCGCACCGGCACAGGCCTCGGGCCGAACCATCATGGAGTGGTTGGACTGAATGGCATCCCGGGTGGAGACGCCGGGCATGATGGCCTTGGCACCGCCGGAATAACCTGCGAAATAGTGGTATTCAATGTTGCCCAGGCAGATCCGCCGGTCGGCCTCCGCTACCACCCGGGTGATGTCCACCGGAGTTCCCGCCCCGGTGACGCCCAGATGCACGCAGTCGGACGGATCGCCGTCCACACAGGCGATCTCGTTCCAGGCCCGTTCTCCCGCCAGCTTTCTCCGCTCCTGCTCGGTGTGGTTCCGGTGGGAACCCAGGGCGAATACCAGGGTGATATCCTCCTTCCGGATGCCTGCTGCGTACAGTTCATCCAAAAGGCAGGGCATAACCTTTGCGGTAGGCATGGGACGGGTGATGTCGCTGGTGACGATGGCCACCGTCTCTCCGGGGTGGACCAACTCCCCCAGCCGGAGGGAGCCGATGGGCTGTTCCAGTGCCCGGCGTACCTCTGCCTCCCCGGTCAGCCCCAGGGGGACCTCATTGGCATGAAGCACACCCAGAAGATTGCTGTCCGGCACCGCCACGGTCTGAACGCCGGTGCCGAAACCGAATGTCAACTCCATTGGCATCAGCCCTTTCTTTTCAGGACCGCCTTTACCTGGCTGACGATATGCTCAGCGGTGAGTCCGAAGCGCTCCTGAAGGTAACCCTGCGGGCCGACCTCTCCGAAGGTGTCCTCTACGGCGACACAGCAGGCGGGAACGGGGCAGCGCTCTGCCAGAACCTGGGTGACGGCGTCATAGAGGCCGCCGTTGCGGTTGTGGTTCTCTGCCACCACCACGGCGCCGGTCTTCCGGGCGTAGGCCTCCACGGCTTCGCAGTCCAGAGGCTTGATGGTGAACATATCCAGCACCGCCGCGTGGATGCCCTCGGCTTCCAGCACAGCGGCGGCCTTCATGGCCTCGTGCACCATAATGCCGGCGGCAAAGATCACCACGTCGCCGCCCTCTTTCAGGGTTACAGCCTTGCCGATGGGCAGCTCGCTGCCGTCCTCGTAGACCCGGGCGTACTGCTTGCGGCCAACCCGGATGTACTTGACGCCGGGGCGGTTTACGCACTGATGCAGCACGCTGATCAGCAGGGTGGGATCGGTGACGTCGATGACCGTGGAGCCGGGTAGGGCACGGTACAGGGCCACATCCTCAAAAGGCATATGGGTACCGCCGTTGGTGGTGGCGGTGACGCCGGGGTCAGTGCCGATGACGGTAATATCATTTTTGGCGTAGCCGCCGGACAGGAACACCTGGTCAAAGCAGCGCCGGGACGCAAAGGGTCCGAAGGTATGGACAATGGGCTTGAAGCCGGCAGAGGCCAGTCCGCAGGCCACGCCGATCATATTCGCTTCGGCGACGCCGCATTCCACGGCCCGGTCCGGATTGGCAGCGGCCCACTTGGAGGTGCCGATGCAGTTCATCAGATCCGCATCCAGATAAATGACATCCGGATCCTCCGCCGCCAGGGCGGGAATTTCCTGGCCCAGGACCACCTTGCACAGACGGGGGTCCATTTCTCCCTGATAGACAATCTTCATGGCTTAACCCTCCAGTGCCGACAGCTCTGCCTGAAGCTGAGCCATCCATCGTTCGAATTGCTCGTCGGAAATGCTGACCGAGTGGTTCATGGGAATTTCCTCAACCTCCCGGATACCGGCACCCTTGACCGTATCCAGCACAATGGCAAAGGGTTTGTCGCCGGGGCAGCGGGTCTTTTCCAGTGCAGAGGCAATTGCCTCCACATCGTTGCCCGGCACCTTCACCGTCTCAAAGCCAAAGGCACGGAACTTCTCCACGAAGTCTCCCATAGGGTAGACGTTTTCCGTCCAGCCGTCCAGCTGACGCTTGTTCCAGTCCAGCAGAACCACCAGATTGGACAGCTTCCTGGCGGAGGCAAAGGCCAGGGCTTCCCAGACCTGTCCTTCGTTGCATTCGCCGTCGCCCAGGATCAGGAAGGTACGGCTGGGACGGCCCTTCAGGCGGTCGCCCAGGGCCATGCCGGCTGCCAGGGACGAACCCTGACCCAAAGATCCGGTGGTCATGTCCACGCCGGGGGTCTTGTTGCGGTCGCAATGGCTGGGAAGACGCGTGCCGGGGCGGTTGAGGGTTCTCAGCTCCTCATAGGGGAAGTACCCCTTGGTTGCCAGAACGCCGTAGACCGCGGGGCCGGCATGACCCTTGGAGCAGACCAGCTTGTCCCGGTCCGGCCATTTGGGATCTGCGGGGTTGATGTGCATTTCTTCTCCGTAAAGCACTGCCAGCACATCGGCAATGCTCAGAGCACCGCCCAGGTGACCGGAGCCCAAAGAGTGGATGGCATCCACTGCCGCCATCCGGATCCGGACCGCCAGAGCCTGCAGCTCCTGTTTCTTACGCTGTTCCATTCCGTTCACCTCATTGTTTCGTAATTGCGGCGCCGTGGCGCAGCGCCTTGACCACAGGCAGTTCCTCTCCGCTGAGGAAGCGGATCAGCGCGCCGCCGCCGGTGCAGATGTAGCCCATCTGCTCTGTCAGGCCGTATTTCTCCGTGGCGGTGATGCTGTCGCCTCCGCCCAGAACGGTGAAGCCTTCGGTCTGCGCCAGGGCGTTCCACACGGCCTTGGTGCCGTGTTCGCTGGGCTCCTGCTCAAAAATGCCCATGGGGCCGTTGACGAACACGGTTTTCGCAGACCGAATGGCGGCACCATAGGTCTCGGCGGTCTTGTGTCCGATGTCGATGGCCGCTACCTGAGCGGGAAGCTGACCCACCGGAGCCTCCCGGCGGACGCCGTCCTCCACCCAGGCCAGGTCCTCCGGAAGGGTAATCCTGTCGGCATACCGGGCATACAGCTCTCCGGCCTTTTCAATGTACTCTCCGTAGTTGGACTTGAGAATGAAGTCCACGCTTCCCTGGCCAATCTGCTGATTCAGCGCTGCCAGGAAAATGTTGGCAACCAGACCGCCGGTGAGGATCTGATCCGCAACGCCCCGATCCAAAACGGTTTTCATCATCAGGAATGCGTCGGAGATCTTGGCGCCGCCCAGAACAAAGACGCAGGGGCGGTCCGGCGCTTCCATGACCTGAGACACGGTGCAATACTCTTTTTCAAAGAGCCTGCCCATACAGGAGGGAAGCACCTGCTCAAAACCGCAGAGGCTGGGCTGGTCCCGGTGGGCAGCGGCAAAGGCATCACACACATACAGGTCCGCCAGCGGTGCCAGCTTCTCCACCAGAAGGGTCTTGGCCTGCTGCTCGTGGGTAAGCTGCAGCTTCATCTCAAAGAGAGTCTGCTCCTCCGACACAAAGCGTACATTGTCCAGCAGGAGGATCTGCCCTTCCTGCAGCTCCCGGATTTTCTGCCGGGCAGCGGGGCCGCAGACGTCATCGATCCACTGGACCTCCCGGCCCAGAAGCTCTGCCAGAACGGCGGCATGGGGCTTGGTGGAGTAGAAGTTCTTGTACTCGATGTCACTGCCCTGATGGGCCAGAAGCACCACCTTGGCGCCCTGGTCGGAAAGCTCCCGGATGGTGGGCACGCAGGCGCGGATCCGGTTGATGCTTTTCAGCGTACCGGTTTTCCGGTCCACAGGCTGGTTCATATCCACCCGGCACAGGACCGTTTTTCCCCGGAGAGAAAACTCATCCAGCGTTCTGATTCCAAATCTCATGGCCTGTTCCTTTCTTACTTAAAGCGGCCGATCTTCAGGTACTCGTTGGTCTTGGCGGTGCCCTCTTCCCGGGTCATCTGCATCTTCATGGAAGCGCGGATGGCATCGATGGTCTCGGGGATGGTGACGGACTCCTGAGGAATGTTGATGGCGTACATAATGTCGTTGCCGCTCTCCACGATGGAATCTGCCCACAGGCCGATCTCATACATGTCGCCCCGGCGGTTGCCCAGGTCACGGGCATACTTGAACAGGCTTGCATTGCCCTTGAAGCCCTCGTCGATGGTGACCACACGGATTCTGGGATGCGCCTGGAAAGCCTCCAGCGCCATTTCCTTGGTGATCTTCTTTCCGTCCTTGGCGGTTGCCAGCACCGTGATGATGTGGCCGTGGGTGACGGGGGTATGCACCAGGATGCCGGTGGCATTCACATGGGGCATAATGGTCATCAGGTCCACTGCCTGGTGGGAGGGAGCCTTTTCCATCTGCAGTGCGTTGGTCAGGCCACGATGATAGTCGCCGGGGTCAGCCACGCGGCGGATGATGGTGATGGCGACCTTCTCGATGCCGATGGCACGGTCCAGGCAGTCCACGGTACGGATCAGGCCGGTGGTGTTGCAGGAGGTCAGCTTCAGGTAGTCCACGCCCAGGCCCTTTTCGTAGTTGGCGTAGCCATGGAAGAACACATCGGCCACGCTGTTCTTTTCGCCGCCCTGGAAGATGGCCTTAACGCCGTACTTCTCATAGTAGTTTTCTTTGTTCTTGGCGCCGACACCGCCGGGGGCGGAGTCCAGCATGATGTCCACCTTTTTGCAAAGCTCTTCAAAACTGCCGGCAACGGGGATACCCTTGGCTTCAAAGGCAGCGGGATCTGCGCCGTCCACCAGGTACAGGTTGTACCGGACGCCGTTGGCGCCGATCATATCGTTCTCCCGCAGAGCCTGCAGGGACAGAGTGGGAGCCAGATCGGCAATGCCGACCAGTTCCATATCCTCCTGCATGGCAACGCCGTCTGCCAGACGCTGTCCGATGGTGCCGTAACCGGCTACGCCAACTTTAATCTTTGCCATATATGTTTCCTCCATTTTCGTGATTGAACTTGTTGGAAAACGCAAACGTTTCCTATAGTTGAATTGTAGCATTCGATTATATTTTTGTCAATTATGCCAGAAAGCTTTTTTTACAAATCTGCATTTTATACAATTTGCAAGGCTTAAATATAAAACAGTTGACAAATCCTGTTTGGTGTTATATATTTTTTACGGAAATATTTGCGATTATTTTCAAAAAAACGTGCCAAAGCTCCGGTGATTTCCACAGTTTGGACTTCCCGGCGCCCGGCATGAACGGGAAAGAGGCGTCACAATGTATAAAATAGAAACACATCTGCACACCATGCACGTCAGCAAATGCGGCTGGATGACGGCTCAGGAACTGATCGCGGGCTACAAGGCAGCCGGATATGATGCCGTGATCGTGACGGACCACTACAACCGCACCACCTTTGATTACCTGGGCATCGATACCACCGCCCCCGGAAACAAGGTCGGACCCTTCCTGGACGGCTTCCACCGCATGGAGGAGCTGGGCGAAAAGGAGGGGATCCGGGTGTTCAAGGGCGCAGAGCTTCGTTTTGACGAAAGTGAGAACGACTATCTGCTGTTTGGCTACCGGGACGACCTGTTGGCAGAGCCGGAGGAGATCTTCCGTATGGGGATCGCAGGCTTCTCTCCCATTGCCCGGGGTCAGGGGGCCATTCTGGTGCAGGCCCATCCCTACCGGAAGAAATGCACCCCTGCCATTGCCTGCTACCTGGACGGCGTGGAGACGCGGAACTGCAACCCCCGCCATGAAAACAACAACGCCCTGGCGGAAGCCTATGCGGAGCAGTTCGGCCTGCTGACGCTGGCCGGCTCCGACTGCCACCGTCCGGAGGACGTGGCGGTAGCCGGGATCCTGTCTGCCGAGCTGCCCGGAGATTCCTTCGGCATGGCGCGGCTGATTCGCTCCAGACGATACACCCTGATGGGCGGCTGATCCGGCCCCTGGGTGAGCCGGAAACGAAAAAGGAAGAATACCGTATGAAAACACGAAAAAAGCTCTCCCAGGCAATGCTGTTTATTCTGCTGTTCGGTATTGTGAGCCTGTTTTCGGATATGACCCACGAGGGTGCCAGCAGCATCCGCGGAGCCTATCTGTCCCTGCTGGGAGCATCGGCAGGGGCCATCGGCTTTGTCTCCGGACTGGGAGAAATGATCGGCTACTCCATGCGCTATGTGTTCGGCAGGATCACCGACAAAACCAAGCGCTATTGGCCCATGACCATTGTGGGGTATGTGCTGGACATCGCCGCGGTTCCCGCCCTTGCACTGGTGGGAGAGCACGGCTGGATCGCCGCCTGTGGGCTGCTTTTGGTGCAGCGTATGGGCAAGGCCATCAAAAAGCCTGCCAAGGATACCATTATGTCCTTTGCCGCGTCCCAGGAGGGCGTGGGAAAAAGCTTCGGCATCCAGGAGGTCATGGATCAGACCGGGGCGTTTCTGGGGCCGGTGCTGCTGTATCTGGTGATGCTGTTCCAGGCGGAGGGGGACGTTTTCCGGAAATTCTCCCTTTGCTTTGCGGTGACGGCGGTCCCTGGTGCCATGGCACTGATCATGCTGCTGGTGACCAAGCGAAAATTCCCCAACCCGGAGCGGTTTGAGCCGGAGCCAAAGGAGTATGTGCCTTTCAGGATGGAGAAGGAATTCCTTCTTTATATCGGTGGCATCAGTCTGTTCGCCTTTGGCTTCATCGATTATTCCCTTGTGATCATGCACGTCTCCAACCGGTTTGCCTCTCTGGCACCCGGCCTGTCGGAAACCGGTTCTCTGGTCACCGGAGGGCAGCTTCCGCTGCTCTACGCCGGCGCCATGCTGGTGGATGCGGTGGCGGCGCTGATCTTTGGACTCCTGTACGACAAAAAGGGTGTCAAGGTGCTGATCTGGTCCACCCTGATCTCCGCACCCTTTGCGGTGTTTGTGTTCGGCTCCCGTTCCGTTTCTGCGGTGCTGGTGGGAATCGGACTGTGGGGCGTGGGCATGGGAGCCCAGGAGTCCATTCTGAAGGCGGCGGTGGCGGCCATGGTGCCGAAGGCCAGCCGGGCAACGGGATACGGCATCTTCGAATGCGCTTTCGGCCTGTTCTGGTTTTTGGGAAGCTGGCTGTTGGGGGTGCTGTATGACCGGAGTATCCCGGCGATGATCGCGGTGTCCGTCATCGCCCAGCTTGCGGCAATTCCGCTGTATTATTTCTCCGCACGGCTGTCCGCCAAAAAATCCTGAGTTTCCCCCAAACAAAACGGAAAACCCCCGGCAGGGAAATGAACATTTCATTTCCCTGCCGGGGGTGGTTTTTTTCAGGATCGCCGGATCCGGCGCTTTCTCAGCGGTGCTTGCCCAGGAAGAACAGGGCCAGGGTCCCCGGGCCGGAGTGGGCACCGATGACGGCACCGGTATAGCCGATGGAAATGGTGCGGGTGCCGAATTTCTCTTTCATTCTGGCGGCCACATATTCCGCATCCTCCACGCAGTCCCCGTGGCACAGGAACACGGTGTCCGCCAGGCTTTCCGGATCGCCCAGCTCCTCCGCCTTCCGGACCAGCGCGTCCAGGGAGGCTTTTCTGCCCCGGACCTTGCCCACGTTGATCAGGTGGCCCTCATCGTCCACATGGAGCACGGGCTTGATGTTCAGCATACTGCCTACCACGGCGGTGGTGGCGCTGATCCGTCCGCCCCGCTTGAGGAACATCAGGTCATCCACGGTGAACCAGTGGCACAGGCGGAGCTTGGTTTCCTCTGCCCAGGCGTACAGCGTGTCGATGTCCATGCCCTCCTGCCGCTTCCGGGCGGCGTACCAAACCAGAAGGCCCTGACCACGGGAGGCGCAGAGGGTGTCCGACACCAGGATCTTCCGGTCCGGATACGTTTCCTGCAGGTCGCCGGCGGCAATGCGGGCGGACTGGCAGGTGGTGGAAAGACCGGAGGAAAAGGCCAGCACCAGCACATCCTCTCCGGCCTGCAGCACCGGCTCCATGACGGCGGCCCAGTCCTCGGGATTGGCGGCGGAGGTGGTGGCAGGCTCCCCTGCCCGAAGGGCGGCGTAGAAGGCGCGGATCTCCGCTTCTCCGGGATTGCGGAGCTCCTGTCCGCGGAAATGCAGAACCAGCGGGACGATCTGAACACCGGCATCGGTGATTTCCCGGGCGGTCAGATCGGCGCTGGAATCGGTCAGTATCTGGTAAGCCATAGCAGCTTCCTCCTTATCTCTCACTTGTAACACCATGATACCACGGCACCGGAGAAAATTCAATCAATGGATTCCACGAATTTTTCCGGTTTTCGGGCACAATAAGGTCAGGCGCGTTTCCCTGCCCGGACGGAGCACACCATCAGCAGCGCCCACAGAAACAGGCTCAGGCCCCAGAATCGGAGGCACAGCATGGGGGCGGAGACCACCGCCAGCAGAGCGTGGACGAACAGGCCGGCACTTTCGCTCCAGCCCACCGACAGGAAATTCAGGACCAGCAGCATCAGGGTCAGACCCAAAGACAGCAGGGACAGGTTCCGGAGCAGGGCAGGGATCCTCCGGTCGCCTCTGGCCCTGGCCAGACGGAGCATCCGGAACGGCGGCAGGAAAAACAGCAGGCCGGAAAGAACGCACAGAGCCTTCAGCAGGTTTTCCGGCTCCGGAAAGAAGCCCAGAGCGGCGCACAGAAGAAACAGCGCCGCCCAGGCGGTGAAAAGGGACTTGGTGTTCATAGGGCAGCTCCTTTGGGATGGTTTCCTTCATTGTACCGCAGATTCCGGGGATTGGCAAGGGAAACCCGGCGAAAAGAAAAAAGAAGTAGACAGAAAAAGGGGAGTCTGCTATAATGGAAGGAAAAGCAGAAGAAGGGAAGTGAGCTTCCGGTGAAATGCCCCTATTGCGGCGAACAGGAAAGCAAAGTGGTGGATTCCCGCCATTCCGAGGACAATCTCAGCATTCGCCGGCGCCGGGAGTGTATCTCCTGCCAGCGCCGGTTTACCACCTACGAGACCATCGAGACCATGCCCATCATCGTGGTCAAGCGGGACGGCTCCCGCCAGAATTTCGACCGGGCCAAGGTCCTCAACAGCATGGTCCGGGCCTTTGACAAGCGGCAGATCAGCATGGAGCAGATGGAGGCCATAACCTCCGAGATCGAGCAGAGCGTCCAGAACTCCCTGGACCGGGAGATCACCACAGACCGGATCGGTCAGATGGTGCTGGCCCGGATCCGCCCCATCGACGAGGTGGCGTATATCCGCTTCGCCTCGGTGTACCGCCGGTTCCAGGACGTCAGCAGCTTTATTCAGGAGATCAATGACCTGCAGGTGAAATAAGGAGCTTTCTCATGGAAAAGATCAAAAGCCTACTCGACAATTTCAACATTGCGGAGATCCTTCCCAAGCTGGACGCCCTGATGGGGCACATCCAGCCGGTGCTGCGGTTTGCCATTCTGATAGGCCCGGTGTGCCTTCTGGTGCTGGGAATCCTGTATATGCTGCTGCCCACCCGGGAGGCCAACCATTTCTTTGGCTACCGCTGCTACTTCGGCATGGGCAGCCAGGAGGCATGGAAGGCCGCTCAGCGCATTGCCGGTATTGTGTGGACCGCTCTGGGGCTGGTGCTGCTGGTGGTGATGCTGCTGATCTCCACCCGGTTTTCCTCCGGGGAGCTGGAGGGCTCCGTCGGCGTCGCCCTGCGCTGTGCCCTGTGGGAGCTGGGCCTGGTGGCCGCCTCCTGCATCGGCATCGACATTACCATGGCAGTGCTGTTCGATCGGAACGGCAATCGCCGCCGCGGAAAATAACGCTCAGGAAGAACGACCCCCGGGCCGTTCTTCTTTGTTTCTCTGTCACCAAAAAACAGGGGAAAAAGCGCCATCCTTCATGCGTTTTTCTCCCTTGATTCCTGGGGAAAACTGTGTTATGATTCCTACAATAGAATTGGGGCGTGTGCCCCGAGACAGAGGGAATCGGATATGCGTTACAGAAAAAAGATTTGGACCTATCTGTGCATTATGGCCGTGGCCTGCGTCTGTGCGGTCAATTACCAGCTTTTCGTGTTTCCCAACAGGTTTGCTCCGGCAGGGCTGAACGGCATCTGCACCATGATCCAGTATGTCTACGGCATCCGCCTGGGCTATCTGAGCCTGGTCATCAATGTCCCCCTGGCGGTCGCCGCCTATTTTCTGGTGAGCCGGGATGTGGCCAAGCGGAGTATGACCTATGTGGTCACCTTTTCTCTGATGCTTCTGGTGCTGGACCGGGTGGATCTTTCCCGCTATGCCTATCATACGGACAACGGCACCAGCACCCTGATGGGCCCCTTCGTAGCCGGTCTGATCTTCGGCGGCTGCTACAGCATGCTGGTGCGGATCAGCGCCCACTCCGGCGGCACGGATTTCGTCTCCGCCCTGATCCACAAGTGGCACCCGGAGCTGAATTTCTTCTGGGTGACCTTCGTCATCAACTGTGTGGTGGCGGGCATCTCCTTTTTCGTCTATGACTACCAGATCGAGCCGGTGCTGATGTGCATCGTCTACTGCTTCACCAGCTCCTTTACCACCGACCACCTGTCCAAAAGCGGCCGCAGCGCCGTCCGGGTGGAGATCATCACCCGGGAGCCGGATGCTCTGGCGGCAGAGCTGATCCGCCGGCTCCGCCACACCGCAACCCTGGTGCCCGGAAAGGGAATGTACCAGGGCAAGCCCATCAGCATCCTGATCTGCATCGTCAACAAATCCCAGGTGTTTGCCGTGACCAACATCGTCCGGCAGTTCCCCGGATCCTTCGCGGTGCTGAGCCAGGTCAACGAGGTTTTCGGCAATTTCAAGCACCTGGACAAAGAGGGCAACGACACCCTGGAGATTTTCGACCGGGGCGACGGCAATCTTACATAAACAGTGCGGTTTTCCGCTTCCATAAACTATCATAGGAGGACAGTCCAATGGCGTATTATTACAAGGAACCCAGCCACACCTTCAGCGAGTATCTTCTGATTCCCGGCTACACTTCCGAGGAGTGCATTCCGGACCGGGTGTCCCTGCGTACCCCGCTGACCAAGTACCGCAAGGGCTTTGAGGAGCCTGCCATCTCTCTGAACGTGCCCCTGACTTCCGCGGTGATGCAGTCTGTGTCCAACGACACCCTGGCCATCGCCCTGGCAAAGGAGGGCGGCATCAGCTTCATCTACGGCTCCCAGTCCGTTGAGGACCAGGCGGCCATGGTGGCCAAGGTCAAGGGCCACAAGGCGGGCTTTGTGGTTTCCGCTTCCAACCTGACCCCGGAAAACACCCTGGCGGATGTGCTGGCGCTGAAGGCAAAGAACGGCTTCTCCACCGTGGCCATCACCGACGACGGCACCGCCAACGGCAAGCTGCTGGGCATCGTGTCCAGCCGGGACTACCGGGTTTCCCGTATGAGCACCGACGAGAAGGTGGCCTCCTTCATGACTCCGCTGGACAAGCTGGTCACCGCTCCCGCAGAGACCACCCTGAAGGAAGCCAACGACATCATCTGGGATCACAAGCTCAACTCCCTGCCCATTGTGGACAAGGACGGCAGGCTGATGTATTTCGTGTTCCGCAAGGACTACGCCTCCCATAAGGACAACCCCCTGGAGCTGCTGGACAGCCAGAAGCGCTATCTGGTGGGCGCCGGCGTCAACACCCGGGACTACGCCACCCGGATCCCTGCCCTGCTGAAGGCCGGTGCGGACGTGCTGGTCATCGACTCCTCCGAGGGCTACACCTGCTGGCAGCAGAAGACCATCGCCTGGGTCCGGGAGAACTACGGCGACACCGTGAAGATCGGCGCCGGCAACGTGGTGGACCGGGACGGCTTCCTGTTCCTGGCAAGAGCCGGTGCGGACTTTGTGAAGGTGGGCATTGGAGGCGGCTCCATCTGCATCACCCGTGAGACCAAGGGCATCGGACGGGGCCAGGCCACCGCGCTGATCGAGGTGGCGGAGGCCCGGGATGAGTACTTCCGGGAGACCGGCATCTATGTGCCCATCTGCTCCGACGGCGGCATCGTCCACGATTACCACATGACCCTGGCGCTGGCCATGGGCGCGGACTTTTTGATGCTGGGCCGGTATTTCGCCCGGTTCGACGAAGGCCCCACCCCCAAGGTGCTGGTCAACGGCGTGTACATGAAGGAGTACTGGGGCGAAGGCTCCAACCGCGCCCGGAACTGGCAGCGCTACGACCTGGGCGGCGCCACCAAGCTGACCTTCGAGGAAGGCGTGGACTCCTATGTGACTTACGCCGGCCCTCTCCACGACAATGTGGAGGCATCCCTGTACAAGGTCAGGAGCACCATGTGCAACGTGGGCGTTACCAACATCCCCGACCTGCAGCGGGAGGCCAAGCTGACCCTGGTGTCCTCCGTCTCCATCGTGGAGGGCGGCTACCACGATGTTACCCTCCGCTCCGGCCCCAGCAATAAGTAAGAAAATGCGCCTTTCCTGCGGGAAAGGCGCTTCTTTTATGCAAACAGCTCCGAAATGGGCGCGAAGGAATACCCCATTTCCTCCCATTTGGTCAGCAGCTCGTCCAGAATCTCCGCGTTGGTTTTGGAGGTGGAGTGGAGCAGCACCACGGCGCCGTTGTGGATCCGGGGGATCAGCTTGAGAAAGGCCTCCTCCCGGGTGGGCTGGGCGTCGTTTTTCCAGTCCACGTACGCAAGGCTCCAAAACACGGTGTGATACCCCATCTCTTTTGCCATTTTCAGGTTCTCCTCGCTGTAAATGCCCTGGGGCGGGCGGTAGAATTTCTCCATCTCCCGGCCGGTGGTCTGACGGTACAGCTCCGCCAGATCGTTCAGCTCCTTTTCGAAAGAAGCGCGGTCGGAGATCTTGCTCATGTCGTAGTGGTGCATGGTGTGGTTGCCCACGGTGTGGCCCTCCTCCGCCATCCGGCGCACCAGGTCGGCGTTCTTTTCGATATAGTTGCCTACCAAAAAGAAGGCCGCCGGGGCGTTGTGGGCCTTCAGCACGTCCAGGATCTGAGCGGTGCAGCCGTTTTCATAGCCTGCGTCGAAGGTCAGGTAGATGGTTTTTTCCTCAGTGCTACCCACATAGGCGGCGTTCAGTGCCTGAAGCTGGGCGATGCCGGCGGTGCCCACCGGGGGCATCCCCTCCTGACGGAAGCTGAGTCCCCAGGAACCGGTCTCCACGGCGGGATGGCAGAACACGGTCAGAATGATCAGGATGGCGGCCGCCAGGGCCGCGGCGATGAGAATCAGGTCCATTTTGCGCATAGACATACCCCCTATGGTGTACTCTATGGCCGTCCGGGGGACAAAATGCATTGACACGGTGGTTTGGTCATGGTATGATGGGAGAGCGGAACCGGCGAAACGCCCCGCCTCGGGTATCTCCCCGTGTAAAAATCAGAGGAAAAAGTGAATATGCGGGCATGGTGGAATTGGTAGACTCGGTGGATTTCGGTGCTGTCACCTTAGGGAAGGTTTTCCTATGGAAACGATTTTAGATAGAGTAGAAATTGGTATAGAGAAATACAACTGGATTATGAAGCGTGTCCACGAAACCGATGTTTCATCCGATGTTGCGTTTCAGAGGGTTTTCAATGGTTTCTACCGAATACGGCAAAGGCCGGCCAGCTTCTATGCAAGCTATTACACATATCTGGAAAAATACAAGAATAATCAGGATCTTTCTTTTGAAGATATTGTGACTTACCTGCATCAGGAAACAGGTTCTATCCATGCATCGTTTAGCAGCAAACTTCTGGCAACAGTAAATCCCAATATGCCCATATGGGATAAGTTTGTCTTGCAAAACCTGGGGCTTCGCACACCATATTCCTACGAAAAAGACAGGCTTCAGAAAACAATACAGCTGTACCAGAAGATTTGTGATTGGTATAAAACCGACGAAGCGATCAAAAAACTGGCCGTGTTCAATCAGCAGTTTCCCGGAACGAATATTACGAATGTCAAAAAAATTGACTTCATTTTGTGGGCAACACGATAATATGTTGCGCAATAGGTTCTCTAAAAACGGGTACTGCCTGTTTTTATAAATCGTGGATCAAGCGAAATGCCCCACCTCGGGTAACTTCCCCGTGTAAAAATAGAGGAATAAGTGAATATGCGGGCATGGTGGAATTGGTAGACTCGGTGGATTTAGGTTCCACTGCCAAAAGCGTGCAGGTTCGAGTCCTGTTGCCCGCACCAAAGAATGCGCACCCCACCCGGGGTGCGTATTCTTTGGTATGGGAAACGGACTCGAACCCATCTAAATGGGACAGTCCGGTGGACTGTCCCTTGGGGGCGGCTGGACGCCGCCAACTCTATAATGTAAT
>JAQXVF010000068.1 GCA_029224785.1 Bacillota bacterium | reverse complement strand
ATGTAGCTTTTCAGCTCGCTGATGGGGATGCGCACCTGCTCCATGGTGTCCCGGTCACGGACGGTGACGCAGTTGTCGGCGGGGGAGTTCTCGTCGCCCACGGTCTGGAAGTCCACGGTGACGCACAGGGGCGTGCCGATTTCGTCCTCCCGGCGGTAACGCTTGCCGATGGAGCCGGCGTCGTCGAAGTCCACCATGAAATCCTTCCGCAGCTCCCGGTAGATCTCCTCTGCCTTGGGGCTCAGCTTCTTGCTCAGCGGCAGCACGGCGGCCTTGAAGGGAGCAAGGGCCGGATGCAGCCGCAGCACGGTGCGGATGTCGGGGTTGCCCTTCTTGTCCACACCCACCTGCTCCTCGTCATAGGCTTCGCACAGGAAGGCCAGGGCCACACGGTCGCAGCCCAGGCTGGGCTCGATGACGTAGGGGATATAGTGCTCGTTTTTCTCCTGGTCGTAGTATTCCAGGCTCTTGCCGCTGGCCTCCTGGTGGCGGCCCAGGTCGTAGTTGGTCCGGTCGGCGATGCCCCACAGCTCGCCCCAGCCGGAGCCGAAGGGGAACTGGTACTCGATGTCCGTGGTGGCCCGGGAGTAGAAGGCCAGCTCGGCGGGCTCATGATCCCGCAGGCGCAGGGATTCCTCCTTGATGCCCAGGGAGGTCAGCCAGTTCTTGCAGAAGTCCTTCCAGTAGGCGAACCACTCCAGGTCGGTGCCGGGCTGGCAGAAGAACTCGCACTCCATCTGCTCAAATTCCCGGGTACGGAAGGTGAAGTTGCCCGGTGTAATCTCGTTGCGGAAGGCCTTTCCTACCTGGCAGACGCCGAAGGGCAGCTTTTTCCGGGTAGTGCGCTGGATGTTGGCGAAGTTCACGAAGATGCCCTGAGCGGTCTCCGGACGGAGATACACGGTGGAGGAGGAGTCCTCGGTGACGCCGATTTTGGTCTGGAACATCAGGTTGAATTTCCGGATGGAGGTGAAGTGGTGCTTGCCGCAGTTGGGGCAGACCACATCCTCATGCCCGGCGATGAAGGCATCCATCTCCTCAAAGCTCATGGCATCCACGTTGACGCCCTTACCGGACTCGGCGGACTCAATGAGCTTGTCCGCTCTCTGGCGGGAGCCGCAGCCCTTGCAGTCTACCAGAGGATCGGAGAAGTTGCCCACATGGCCGGTGGTGACCCAGGTGGTGGGGTTCATCAGAATGGCGGCATCCAGACCTACGTTGTAGGGGGACTCCTGCACAAACTTCTTCAGCCAGGCCTTCTTCACGTTGTTCTTGAATTCCACACCCAGAGGGCCGTAGTCCCAGGCGTTGGCCAGGCCGCCGTAGATCTCGGAGCCGGCGTATACATATCCTCTGTTCTTGCAGAGATTGACGATCACATCCAAAGTTTTTTCGCTGTTTTTCATGTAGGAAACCTCCGCTTTCGATCATTCACAATCAAAGTCATTATAACGGGAAATGTGCCGCAAATCAAGTATTTTCTTCCCAAAACACCTTGTCTTTTCCCAGATCCTCTTCCATCATTTTGTGGACCCGGTTTCCGATATCTACGGCGGTGACGCCCTTCAGCTCGCCGGCAGGGATCACGCCCAACAGATGGACCTTCACCAGAGTGGGCTTCAGCCGTTTGGCATTGTGGAACACCCGGTCGGTGTTCTGGAGGGTGACCACCACGATGGGCACATCAGCCTTCTGGGCGATTTTGAAAACACCGCTGCGGAAGGGGTGCAGCAGACCATCCACGCTGGTGTAGCCCTCAGGGAACACGGCAACGTTGGCCCGGTCCTCTTTCAGGATGGAGATACAGCTGAGGATGGTTTTCAGGGCCTCCCGGTCGTTTTCCCGGTTGATCATCTGGCACAGGGTGGTGTGCATCAGTTTGCCCACCAGAAACATATCCGCATTTTCCCGCTTGGAAATGAAGGCCAGGTGGCTTTTGGGGAAGCAGTCGTGAAGGCAGACGGGGTCTGCGTCACTGAGATGGTTGCACACCAGCAGATATCTGCCCTCCCTGGGCAGCATCTCCATGCCGGTCTTCTCGTAGCGGATCTGCAGCAGGGTGACGGCAGCCTGGGCGTATATCCGCAGCAGCCGCCGGTAGAAGGGACTGTCTACAGGCGGCGTATTCAGATCCACCCGGGCGCACATGGCCCACAGGAACAGAAAAGCCAGCAGGGCCAGCGCCAGAAAAGAGCCGAGAAACCCCACAGGCAGCAGCCACCAGAGCCAGCCCCCGACAGCCGTAATGCCCACCGCTGCCAGAACCGACAATACAGCAAGAATTCCGATCAACATGAATACCCCTCCAAAGTGTCTATCGTGTAATTATACGCTGAAACCGGCCTGATTACAAGACAAAAATGCTCTTTTTCCGCCGAATGTCCTGTTCGGAGGGCAAAATGAAAAAAACTGCCGCCGGAGGGTGGAAAAATCATCAGAATATGCTATAATAACATGGTATTTCCCGGGAAACGGGAAACGGAAAGGACAAATTACCCCATGGGTCTTTCTTCGTCGGCACCCTGGCTTGCCTATTACGGCAGCACCCCTGCCTCCATCGATTATCCCCATTTGACCATGTATCAGATGCTTGCGGAAACAGCCCGTATGTATCCCGGAAATATTGCCTATCATTTCATGGGAAAGGAGACCTCCTATGGGGAATTCCTGCGCCGGATCGAAGCTGCCGCCAAGGGCCTTTGGGAAATGGGCATCCGGAAAGGGGACCGGGTCACCATCTGTATGGCCAATACCCCTCAGGCTCTGGACTGCTTTTACGCGCTGAACCGGATCGGCGCCGTTCCCAACATGATTCATCCCCTGTCTGCGGCCAATGAGATCGCCTTTTACATCAACGTGTCCCACAGTAAGGCGATCCTGACTCTGGACCAGTTCTATTACAAGGTGGATTCCATCCGCAGCAGCCTGAAGCAGCCCTGTACCATCCTCATTGCCCGGGTTTCGGAGGAGCTTCCGGCGCATCTGAAGCTGCTGTATCCCCTGAGCAAAAGCGCCAGGGCGGCGGAGAAGTTGCCAAAGACCGGCTATACCCTTTGGCACGACATGGTGAAAGCCGGGCAGAAGACCGTGCTTCCTCCCGATGACGGCAAATTCGACGACTGCGGCGCGATATTGTATTCCGGCGGCACCACCGGCACCACCAAGGGAATTTTGCTGTCCAATCTGAACTTCAATGCCCTGGGCCTGCAGACCATTGCTGCCTCCGGTCTAACCTCCATTGCCGGCATGAAGATGCTGTCCATCATGCCCGTGTTCCACGGCTTCGGCCTGGGCATCGGCATCCACACCGCCCTGATCGGCGGAGCCTGCTGCGTTCTGGTGCCCCAGTTCTCCGTGAAGGTGTATGCGGACATTCTGAAAAAGCAGAAGCCGAATCTGATCCCCGGTGTGCCCACCCTGTTCGAGGCTCTGCTCCGGGCAGACAGTCTGGACGGCGTGGATCTGAGCTTCCTCAAGGGGATTTTCTCCGGGGGAGACTCCCTGAGCCCGGAGCTGAAGAAAAAGGTGGACGCCTTCCTGAAAGCCCACAACTGTCCGGAGCAGATCCGGGAGGGCTACGGCACCACCGAGTGCGTCACGGCCTCCTGCCTGACCCCCAAGGACTATGCCCGATCCGGCTCCATCGGCGTTCCCTTCCCGGATACCTACTACAAAATCGTGGTTCCCGGCACCGATCGGGAGCAGCCGGCCAATACCGAGGGCGAGATCTGCGTCTCCGGCCCCACCGTGATGATGGGCTATATGGATAATCCGGAGGAAACGGCCCAGACTCTGCGCCGTCACTACGACGGACGGGTGTGGCTCCACACCGGCGACCTGGGTTCCATGGATCAGGACGGATTTGTGTATTTCCGCCAGAGGATCAAGCGGATGATTATTACCTCCGGTTACAATGTCTACCCCTCTCAGTTGGAGAATGTGATTGATGCCAATGAAAAGGTGCTGATATCCTGCGTCATCGGCGTCAAGGATCCCTACCGGGTCCAGAAGGTGAAAGCCTTTGTGGTGCCCATGCCCGGAGTGGAGCCCAGCGACGCGCTCAGGCAGGAAATCCTGGACTACTGTGCCCAAAACATGGCCAAATATGCCATTCCCCGGGAGATCGAATTCCGACGGGAGCTTCCCAAGACGCTGGTGGGAAAGGTAGCCTACCGGGTCCTGGAGGAAGAGGCCAATGCCGGGGAAGCCGTCCGATAAGGGAGTGTTTGGATTGTCTGTGAACAAAATGAGATCCCCGTGGATCCCGGCCCTGACAGCGCTGCTGCTGGGCGGGGCCGGCTGGGGATTGGAATACCGACTCTTTCACCTGGATCTGGATGACCGGGGGCTGATCCGTCCGGGTGCGGCATCGGCGGTGCTGCTGTATGCCGTTTCCGGCCTGGCGCTGCTTCTGATCTTCCTGATGTGCAGAAGAGAGGTTCGGCAGCAGCCGGGGGGATACCGGTGGACAGCCCTGCTCCGGGCGGCTGCCGCAGCGATGCTGGGATTCTCCGCCTGGTCCGGAACCGGGGATCCGCTCTCCATGGCGTCGGCGGCCCTGGGCGGGGCGGCTGCCCTGTGCTGTATCGGCAGTGCCGTTACGGAGAAGCTGCGGTTTTCTGCCAACGTGCTGTCTGGCCTGTTCTTTGCCTCCAATGCCATCCTCCGCTACCGGCTTTCCAGCTCCGATCCCCAGCTTCAGGATTATGTGTTTCCTCTGCTGGCGGAGGTGGCGCTGATGCTTTTCTGCCATCATGCCGCCGCCGTGGATGCGGGAATGGATAAGCCCCAAAAGCGGGCCTTCTGGCGGTATTCCGCCCTGTATTTCTGTGTGGTGGCGGCCTATAACGGCGGTGCGGCATTTTTGCTGCTGCCGGTGTGGCTGCTGCTGCCGGATACCCAGTCCTGAAAGAAAGGAGGATTCCCATGAAACTTCCCGAACACATTCTATACTGCATCCAGACCCTGGAGCGGGCCGGATTTCCCGCCTATGCCGTAGGGGGCTGTGTCCGGGATGCGCTTCTGGGGATCCGTCCCCATGACTACGACCTGTGCACCTCGGCGCTGCCGCAGCAGATCAGGGATCTGTTCTCGGCATATCCCCAGGTCCACGCCGGAGAAAAACACGGCACCGTGGGCGTGATCTTCGGACAGGAGGTGGTGGAGATCACCACCTTCCGCCGGGAGGGAGGCTACGGGGATCACCGGCATCCCGACTGGGTGCAGTTTGTGTCCTCCGTGGAGGAGGATTTGTCCCGACGGGATTTCACCGTCAATGCCATGGCCTGGTCGCCCACACGGGGGCTTGCGGATCCCTTTGGCGGACAACGGGATCTGCAGCAGGGGATCCTGCGTGCCGTTGGGGAACCGGAGGCCCGCTTCCGGGAGGATGCCCTGCGGATCCTGCGGGGTGTCCGGTTCGCGGCCCGGTTTCGCCTGCAGCCGGAGGAGAAGACCCGGCAGGCCATGGAGGCACTGGCACCGCTGCTGGAAACCATTGCCGCGGAGCGGATTTTTGAAGAGCTGACCGGCATCCTGCTTTGCACGGATGCCGAGCACCTGCTGACCTTTGCCCGGGTGCTGGTGACGGCTGTCCCGGAGCTGGCTCCTGCCGTGGGCTTTGACCAGTGCAACCCCCACCATGCCTATGACCTGTACACCCATATTGCCTGGGTGACCGACGGGGTGCCGGCGGAACGTTCCCTCCGGTGGGCGGCATTCCTTCATGATCTTGGAAAGATCGCCACCTTTACCCGGGACGAAACCGGTCGGGGCCACTTTTACGGTCACGGCAAAGAGGGAGCGACAGCCGCGGAGGAGATCCTGATCCGGCTGAAGGCTCCCGGGGAGCTTCGCCGGGAGGTGGTGCTGCTGATCTCCGAGCATATGAATCTGCTCAGTCCGGACCGGAAGCTGCTGCGGCGCCGGATCAGCCGGTTTGGCCCGGAATTTCTGGAAAAGCTTCTGATATTGCAGCGGGCGGACCGCAGGGCCAAGGGCACCGGAACGCCGGATGAGTCGGAGTTTGACGCTGCCCAGGCCATGCTGAGGCAGATCCTGGCGGAGGAGGGGGCGCTGACCCTGAAAAGCCTCCAGATCTCCGGCCATGACCTGATGGAACTGGGGATCCCTGCCGGAAAGACCATGGGATCCGTTTTGAACCGGCTTCTGGAGCTGGTTCTGGAGGAGAAAATCGAAAATGCGCCTGCCCCACTGCGGGAGAAGGCGCTGGAACTGTACGGTGAGGAGGAAGCAAAATGAGAATTGCCATCGTAACCGGCGCCAGCTCCGGTATGGGGCGGGAATTTGTGCTGCAGCTTGGGCAGTATGTCCAGGTGGACGAGATCTGGGCGGTGGCCCGGCGGAAAGAGGCGCTGGAAGCGCTGAAGCCTGCTTCCGGCGTGCCGGTGCGGCCGGTTTGCCTGGATCTGCTGCAGGAGGACAGCTTTGCGCAGTACCGGGAGCTTCTGCAGAGGGAGAACCCGGAGGTCCGGCTGCTGGTCAACGGAGCGGGCTTCGGTAAATTCGGTGATTTCCGCCAGATTTCGCTGGAGGATGACAGCCGGATGATCGACCTGAACTGCAAGGCCCTGGTGAAGATCACCCGGCTGACCCTGCCCTATATGCGCCGGGGCAGTCATATCGCGGAGCTGGACAGCCTTTCTGCCTTTCAGCCTGTGCCTTACATCACCACCTACGGCGCCACCAAGGCCTTTGTGCTCAGCTATACCCGGGCGATCAATCAGGAACTGAAGCCGGAGGGAATCCGGGTCATGGCCGTGTCCCCCGGGTGGGTGAAAACGGAGTTTTTCAACCATGCCTTTGAGACCAATCAGGGTCAAGTCCGGTATTTTAACCGATTGTACGAGGCAAAGGATGTGGTGGCTACGGCTCTGAGAGACCTGTACCGCAGCAAAAAGGACGTCTCCGTCCATGGCCTGCCTGTTCGAGCCCAGGTGCTGATGGTGAAGCTGCTGCCTCACAGCCTGGTGATGAAGGTGTGGCAGTCCCAGCAGAAGAAGGAAAAGAACAACACGGGGCTGACGACCCAAAGCTGACGGATGAAGAAAAGACTTGTTTTGGGCATCGCCGCCCATGTGGACGCGGGAAAGACCACCCTTTCCGAGGCGCTGCTCTATCTTTCCGGCGCCCGTCGAAACCTGGGACGGGTGGACAGGGGGGATGCCTTCCTGGATACCCACGATCTGGAGCGGCAGCGGGGCATCACCATCTTTTCCAAGACTGCGGTTTTCGAAACGGAGCACCGGAGCATTACTCTGGTGGACACGCCGGGCCATGTGGATTTTTCTCCGGAGACCGAGCGGGTGCTGCCGGCGCTGGACTGCGCGGTGCTGGTGGTCAGCGGGACGGACGGACTTCAGGCTCACACCGTGACGCTGTGGAATCTGCTGGAGAAAAACCGGGTACCTACCATCGTGTTTTTCAATAAAATGGATCTGCCCGGGGCGGACCGGCAGCAGCGGCTGCGGGAGCTGCAGCGGCTGTCGGGCAATTGCCTGGACTTTACGGATGGTGTGGATTGGGATGCGGTATCCCTGTGCGACGAAACAGCGCTGGAAGTCTACCTGGACACCGGCACCCTGCCGGATCCGGTGCTGCAGGAGCTGGTCCGGCAGAGAAAGCTGATTCCCTGCTGCTTTGGCTCTGCGCTGAAGCTGACGGGTACGGACCGGCTGCTGGAGATCCTGGACCGCTATGCCCCTGCGGCACCGGAACAGGAATCCTTTGGCGGCGTGGTGTTCAAGATCACCCATGATGCGCAGGGCAACCGCCTGAGCTGGATCCGGATCACCGGGGGAAGTCTCCGTGTCCGGTCACTTCTGAGCTACACCGACCTTTCCGGAGAGCGGAAAGAGGAAAAGGTGCTGCAGATCCGCATCTATTCCGGAGAGAAATTCGCTTCGGCAGAAGAGGTGTTTCCCGGCCAGGTGTGCGCGGTGGCCGGGTTAACCGGAAGCTATGCCGGTATGGGGCTGGGATGCCATCCCGGTGCAGGAGCGCCGGTGCTGGAGCCGGTGATGACCTACCGGGTGGTGCTGCCGGAGGGAACGGATGCCGCGGTGGCGGTGCCCAGGCTCCGGCTGCTGGAGCAGGAGGATCCGGAACTGCATCTTCTGTGCCAGGGGGAGTCCATCCATGTGCAGATCATGGGAAAAGTCCAGGCGGAGGTGCTGCAGGAACTGGTCCTGCGCCGCTTCGGCATGGAGATCCGCCTGGATTCCGGACGGATCTTCTATAAGGAGACCATTGCTGCCCCGGTGGAAGGGGTGGGCCACTATGAGCCGCTGCGGCACTACGCAGAGGTCCATCTGCTTCTGGAGCCCGGACCCCGGGGCAGCGGACTGGAGTATGCCACAAAGTGCTCTTTGGATGTGCTGGATGCCAACTATCAGCAGCTTGTGCTGACGCACCTGGCGGAAAAGACCCATCTTGGAGTGCTGACAGGCAGTCCCATCACGGATATGAAGCTGACGCTTCTGATCGGCCGTGCCCATCTGAAGCATACGGAAGGCGGAGATTTTCGCCAGGCAACCTACCGCGCCGTCCGTCAGGGCCTGATGCAGGCCCAGTCCGTGCTGCTGGAACCTGTGTACCGCTTTGTCATCACCGTGCCTGCGGAGCAGATCGGCAGGGCCATTACGGATATCCGGGCCATGAGCGGGATCTTTGATCCGCCGGAGAACCGGGGGGAGTATGCCTGCCTGCAGGGAACGGTGCCGGCTTCCGAGCTGGGAGAGTATGCCCAGACGCTGGCGGCCTATACCCAGGGGCGGGGACAGCTTCAGATCGCTCCTGGGGGCTATGCCCCCTGCCACAATCCGGAAGAGGTGATCGCCCGGTTGGCCTACGATCCGGAAGGGGACCTGGAAAACACCCCGGATTCGGTATTCTGTGCCCACGGTGCCGGTTTTCCGGTGAAGTGGAACCATGTGGGGGAATATATGCATCTGGAAAGCCCCCTGAAAACGGAAAAGCCCCAGGTCATCACCCGAAACATCCGCATGGATGACCGGGAACTGGAGGCCATCATGGAGCGGGAATTTGGCCCGGTGAAGCGGCCGCTGTACCGTCCACCGGAAAACCGTCCGGCGGAGGAAAAGCAGACCATCGCCCCGCCCAGGAAGCAGTATCTGATTGTGGACGGCTACAATGTCCTGTTTGCCTGGGAGGAGCTGGCGGAAACGGCGGCGTCGGATCTGGGGAAGGCCCGGCAGATGCTGCTGGACCGGCTCATCAGCTACAACGGCTACCGGGAGCAGTCTCTGGTGGTGGTGTTCGACGGCTACAAGGTCAAGGGAAATCCCGGGGAGAAATTTCTGGCCCACAATGTCCATGTGGTGTACACGAAGGAGAATGAAACCGGCGATGCCTATATCGAGTCCCTCGTGGCGGGCATCGGGAAAAACTATTCCGTCCGGGTGGCTACCTCGGACGGACTGGTGCAGCTTTCCTCCCTGCGGTCCGGCGTGCTGCGAATGTCCGCAAGGGAACTGAAAAACGAGGTTCTGGCGGCGGAAGAGGAAATGAAAAAGCACTACCACGCCGGAACGGAAAAGAGAAAGCGATAAATGCATTTCCAAAAATGAGGACGGAACCGGGTTCCGTCCTCGTTTTGCGTTATTCTACTTTCAGGATCTGGGCGCCGTTGAAGTCGATGTGCAGGGGCATCATCTCCCAGTTGGCCTCGGTGATATCGTGGAGCTTTTTGCTGAGCTTCTTCTGCAGATCCCGCTGCCGGGTGATGCACAGCAGAGTGGGGCCTGCGCCAGACAGGCAGAAGGCAGCGCCGGTGGTGCGGACCAGGGCCTCGATTTTTTCGTAGTCCCGGATCAGGCTCTTCCGGTAGTTCTGGTGGATTCGGTCCTGCATTCCGTTGCGCAGCAGCTTTTCGTCTCCCAGCTCCAGGGCCTTCAGGACCATGGCACCGTGGGAAACGTTGTACACCGCATCGGCCCGGGGGATCTGGGTGGGCAGCACGGAACGGGCCAGCGGCGTGGACAGGTTGAAGTCCGGCACCAGAGCCAGGAATTCCCAATCCGGGTGGAGGGGGAAATTCACCGTCACCGGCAGGCCGTTGTCCACCATGGAGGCGGTCAGGCCGCCGAAAAAGGCCGGGGCAAGGTTGTCCGGGTGGCCTTCCATAGCGTTGGTGATGTTCAGCAGGCCCTGGGTGGACAGCTTGTTTCCCCGCAGCACGTTGGCACCGATGGCACCGGCCACCAGCAGGGCGGCGGAGGAGCCCAGACCCCGGCAGATGGGGATGTGGGCGTCAATATGGATCTTTACGCCCCGGACCTCCTCACTGAGGGAGGCCAGCACTGCGCAATAGGAGGTGTAGGCCATGTTGTCCGGGCCGGTGAAGGCTTCGTCGCAGCCGGTGATCTCCAGACCTTCGTCCGTTTCTTCAAAGGTCACATCGGTGTACAGGCTCAGGGCGCAGCCGAAGGCATCAAACCCCGGGCCCAGATTGGCCGTGGTGGCGGGAACTCTTACCGTTACTCTTTTCATTTCTCTCTCCTTATCGTTTCAGGACAAAGGGCAGCATTTCTTCTCTGTCCAGTACCGTCCGGTGCAGGATGGGCTTTCCTTTCAGAGAGGCCAGATTCCGGGGGATGGGCACACCGGTCTTTTCCTGCAGCAAATCCATCCGGTCAAATGCATCTTCAGGAACGGATGCGCCCAGGCCGGTCAGGACGGCATCGGCAAATTTGTAGGGGGAGGCGGTGCTCAGCACCACCATGGGGGCGCAGTCGCCGGTGGCAGCCCGGTAGCGTTCGGCAGCGGCCCAGCCGCAGGCGGTGTGGGGATCACAGAGATAGCCGTAATCTGCCCATACCCTGCCGATGATCCGGGTGCCGGCCTCGTCGGTGCAGAAATCTCCCCAGAAGAGGGCATCCAGCTTCTCCTTCAGGGAAGCGGGGACGGTGTAGAAGCCCTGTTCCGAAAGCTGCTCCATCAGGCTGCGGACCAGGTCCGGATCCCGGCTGAGCAGGTACAGAAGCCGCTCCAGATTGGAGGACACCAGAATGTCCATGGAGGGGGAGGCAGTCTTGTGCAGCTCCCGGCGGCGGTCATAGGTGCCGGTGCGCAGGAAGTCGGTGAGCACGTTGTTGGCGTTGGAGGCGCAGATCAGCCTGCCAACGGGAAGTCCCAGTTCCCTGGCAAGATAGCCTGCCAGAATGTCCCCAAAGTTGCCGGTGGGCACGGAGAAATTCACGCTTTCTCCCGATTTCACCTCGCCGCGATCCAAAAGATCCCGGTACGCCTTAAAATAGTACATAATCTGAGGGGCCAGCCGGCCAATGTTGATGGAGTTGGCGGAGGACAGGCAGAAATCCCGGCTCTCCAGCAGCTTCCCGTCGGCACAGGCGGCGAAGATCCTCTTCACACCGGTCTGGGCATCGTCAAAGTTGCCCCGAACGGCGCAGACCGACACATTGGCACCCTCCTGGGTGGCCATCTGCAGCCGCTGGATCTGGGAAACGCCTCCGTCGGGGTAGAAAACACAGATGCCTACCCCGGGCACATCCGCAAATCCCGCCAGGGCAGCCTTTCCGGTGTCGCCGGAGGTGGCGGTGAGGATCAGGATCTTCTTTTCCTGGCCCTTCACTTCCCGGGCGGCGGTGAGAAGCTGGGGCAGCATACACAGGGCAATGTCCTTGAACGCGGAGGTGGGGCCGTGGAACAGCTCCAGCACCGTAAAATCACCGGCCTTCACCGTGGGGGTCAGGTCGGGGGCGGTGAATTTTCCGGAATATCCCCGGTGCACCAGAGTGTCCATGTGGGGGATGTCCGGAAGCAGGGCGGAAAGAATCTGCACAGCCATCTGCTCCGGGGTGCCGGAAAGGCAGGCGGCGGCATCGAATTCCGGGAGCGCTGCAGGAAGAAACAAGCCTCCGTCAGGGGCCAGGCCGGACAGGACGGCCTGAGCGCTGTCCGCGGTGACGCCGCGGTTCCGGGTTGAATGGTAAATCATAAGGGCTCCTTTCCCGAAAAAGCGGGTTTTTCTCTGCTTCATGCACAAAAAAGCCGGGTTTTTATCGGAATTAGTTGTATTTTGATACGCTTGCATTTTGAATGCCTATATGATATACTGAATTGGAGTAAAAAGCAAGTACTTCCGACAAAAAACAAGTGTACTTTGCTCATGAAACAATTCGGAGGAAATCATGCGAATCGGACTGCTTGGATTTGGCACCGTCGGCAAGGGTGTCTATGAACTGACCGGCAGCCGCCCGGATATGGAAGTCGTCAGGGTGCTGTGCAGACGGGACCTGACCCTGGACCGTGCGGAGGTCACCCATCAATTTGAGGATATTCTGCAGGACCCGACCATTGATACGGTGGTGGAGGCCATCGGCGGTCTGCATCCTGCTTATGAATATGTTCGCGCCGCCATTCTGGCGGGCAAGAACATCGTTACCGCCAACAAGGCGCTGGTGTCCACATTCTATGACGATCTGCTTCCCCTGACCGAGAAAATGGGGACCCTGTTCCGCTGCACCGCTTCCGTGGGCGGCGGCATCGGCTGGCTTTCCGAGCTGGAGCGGGTGCGCCGGCTGGAGACCGTTCGCCGGGTAGGCGGCATCATGAACGGCACCTGCAACTATATTCTGGATGCCATGACCCGGTCCGGCAGCACCTATGCCGAGGCCCTGCGGCAGGCCCAGGAGCTGGGCTACGCGGAGGCGAATCCCTCCACGGACGTGGACGGACTGGACACCTGGCATAAGCTGGTGGTCTCCGCCAACATCGCTTTCGGTGTCAGCCTGGATATGCCGTCCATTCCCGTTGCGGGCATCGGCAGCATTCTGGCAGAGGATGTTGCCCGGTTTACCGCCCGCGGGCTGACCTGCAAGCTGATCTCCTTCAGCGCCCGGCGGGGCGGCAGCTACAGCGCCTATGTGCAGCCCACCCTGTTCCCCAACAGCCAACCGGAATCCATTGTGCCCACCAACTTCAATCTGATTACGCTGGTTGGCGACACCTCCGGCAAGCAGAGCTTCCTGGGGCAGGGAGCAGGCCGTTACCCCACCGCATACAATGTATTGCAGGATTGCATCGATTTCCAGAACGGCCGGGGGTTTTATTGCCCCTACGGTCCCAAAAAGCAGATCGTCAATGACGACTGTTACCGCTATTATGTGCGCGGCGCCTCCGATGCCTGGCTGGACTCCGTCACGGAGGAGGACTGGGACGGCGCGGTGCTGACCCGTCCGGTGACGGTCAGCCAGCTCCATGCCTGGCTTGCCGGACATCCCGGTGTATTCGCTGCCGCACTTTCGGAACCGGACATTGCCGGCAGCAAATAAGGAAAGAAGGGCATACAATCATGCTGAAAGTTGTGAAATTCGGCGGTTCTTCCATGGCGGATGCCGGCCAGTACCGTAAGGTCAGGGACATTATCCTGTCCGACCCTGCCAGACGGGTGGTGGTGGTCTCCGCAGCGGGAAAACGGAAAAAAAACGACCATAAGATCACGGATCTGCTGTACCTTTGCCATGCCCACGTCCGTTACGGCGTGGACTGCACCTCGGTTTTTGATATGATCGCCTCCCGCTATCTGCAGATCCGGGACGATCTGGGCATCCAACTGAACATCGAGGAGGATCTGGCTTCCCTGAAGCGTCAGCTCCAGGCCAAGACCGTGACCCAGGATGAGCTGGCCAGCCGGGGAGAGTATTTCTCCGCCAAGCTGATGGCTGCCTATCTGGGCTTCCAGTTTGTGGACGCGGCGGATTGGATCCGGTTCCGGATGGACGGCTCGGTGGATCAGGAAAGCTCTTATGCGCTGCTTCAGGAGCAGGTGCGGGGAGAGGGCGTGGTGATCCCCGGCTTCTACGGACTGATGCCCGACGGCCATATCAAGACCTTCTCCCGGGGCGGCAGCGACATCACCGGCGCCCTGGCAGCGGCAGCCCTGGATGCGGACCTGTATGAAAACTGGACGGACGTGTCCGGCATTCTGATGGCGGATCCCCGAATTGTGGAGAATCCCCGGGCGATCCCGGAGGTGACCTATGATGAGCTGCGGGAGCTGAGCTACTCCGGTGCCCAGGTGCTCCACGAGGGCACGATTTTCCCGGTGCGGGAAAAGAATATTCCGCTGAATATCCGCAATACCAACGCTCCGTCGGATCCCGGAACCATGATCCGGGAGTCCTTTGACACCGACGCGGATCCGGACCGGTTCATTACCGGCATTACCGGACGGAAGGATTTTTCCATCATCTGCATCTCCAAGCGGGGCATGAGCAACCAGGTGGGAGTCCTCCGGTCCATCCTCTCCGTGTTCGAGCGGCATAACATTTCCATCGATTATGCCCCCAATGGCATTGACAACGTGTCCCTGGTCATGCCTACGGAGGCCATCGGCCACTGCCTGTACACCATCATCGGGGAACTGCAGCAGGAGATCCAGCCGGACACGCTGGATGTCATCGATCAGATCTCCATTGTGGCGGCGGTGGGCAGAAAAATGGCTTTCCGGCCCGGCATCTCCGGCAAGGTGTTCGGTGCGCTGGGTGAGGCCGGCATCAACATCCGTATGATCAACCAGGGACCCGATGAACTGAACATCATCTTCGGCGTAGACAACCGGGATTTTGCTTCCGCCATCCGGGTGCTCTACAACAGCTTTGTGAAATAAGAATGGAGGAACCAGTATGAAACAGTATACGGTTGCGGTTTTGGGTGCCACCGGCGCCGTGGGCCGCGAAATGATAAAGATCCTGCAGGAGCGGAATTTCCCCGTGGGAAAGCTTGTCCCTCTGGCCAGCGCAAGAAGCGCCGGAAAGACCCTGCAGTTCCGGGGTGAGGATGTGACCATCCAGGAAGCCACGGATTCCGCCTTTGCCGGCGTGGACATTGTCCTGGGTGCTGCGGAGAATCCCATTGCCAAGCGGTTTGCCCCGGCCATCGTGGCTGCCGGTGCCGTTTTCGTGGATAACTCCTCCGCATTCCGCATGGATCCCAATGTGCCGCTGATCGTTCCCGAGATTAACCCGGAGGACGCAAAGAACCACAAGGGCATCATCTCCAACCCCAACTGCTCCACCATCATCACCGTGACCGCGGTCAACGCCCTGAATTCCATCAGCCCCATCCGCGCCATGACGGCATCTACCTACCAGGCTGTGTCCGGTGCCGGTGCGGAAGGCCCCATCGAGCTGATGAACGAGGTGGCGGCACTGGCCAGAGGCGAGACCTACGAGCCAAAGGTGTTCCCCCATCAGATTGCCTTCAACCTGATTCCCCAGATCGGCAGCGAGCAGTTTGAGGGCTACACCAGCGAGGAAATGAAGATGCAGAACGAGGGCCGGAAGATCATGCACCTGCCGGACCTGAAGGTGTCCTGCACCTGCGTCCGTGTCCCGGTGGTCCGCAGCCATTCCATTTCCGTCAGCTGCCACTTTGACCGGCCCGTAACGGTGGAGCAGGCCAGACAGATCATTGCCAAGGCTCCCGGCTGCCGCCTGGTGGACGACCTGGCAAACAAGTCCTATCCCATGCCTCTGGACCCCTCCGACCAGGACCTTGGGTTCGTGGGCCGGATCCGCCCGGATCTGACGGATCCCAACGGCCTGTGCCTGTGGTGCTGCGGTGACCAGGTCCGCAAGGGCGCTGCCACCAACGCCATCCAGATCGCAGAGCTGCTGATCGAGAAATAAGAAACCTGCCCCCATTCGCTCCGGCGAATGGGGGCTTTCTGCCTCCCCGGGGAGGCTCCGTGCTCCAAACACGTCCCGGCAGCAAATGTGCATTTGCGCCAATCCTATTATGGAAATCAGGGCGGTTATCCGATATCATTATGACAAGAGGGGGCGCTGTCTGGCGGCAAAGAGTTCGCAGCCGGACAGCAAAGAACGATCGCTGTTGGGAAGGAGGCTTTGCTGCAAAGGCCATCCATGCCTGACCGCCGGTGCTTCTTTGCCTCCGCTTTTTGACTTGTTTTTCCTCTTTTATATCGTTCTACCGCTTTCATGATCTCTTCTTTGCTGATTTCAGGCATAATGATACTCCCCATAGCGCAGTCTCGAAATTTTTGATATTTCGTGTGCCTACTCTATGGGGAGCATATCAAGAAGGAAGCGGTCTTTTTGTGTTCTGCCTGCTGTGATGTATCCGCAAGCAGAGCATATCGGAAGAAAAAGAAAATGCGCGATTGATAGGGAGGTTATGGCAGTATCAAAGGACCGGTTGGATCTCAGCGATCAATTCTTTACAGCCATCCAGCAAGGGTTGTCCCGCAACAACGCAGACCGCGTTATCTTCAGCCACATTTTCAAGAGCCTTGGTCAGCGCCAACAGATCCTCGTTCGTGGTGGAGATCAGCTCCTGACGGACACGACAGACATCCTCGTATGTGGTTCCCTTAAAGTAGCGGCTCTCTGCCACCGTGATCTGCTGCTGGGTATTCAGCAACGGATCGGCGTTGGCCATTGCACCCAGAATCATAGGCGTCAAGTCCATATTCTGTGCACAGAAGCCGCGGAGAAACTCTGCTGCCTTGTCGAACACGCCCAGAGAACGAGCGGGCTGAGGATCCCGGTAAGTATAGAAGAACAAATCCCCATCGTCACGGCCGGCAAAGCCGCAGCCGTAAGCGCCACCCTGGACACGGATCTCGTTCCACAGATAGCTGTAATTCAGCACATTGGCGAGCACATAGCTGCTACCGTGGAAGCTGCCACCGTGATTTCTCACATTGGATGCCTTGGAAGCAAAGCCGATGGGAGCGGGGATAGGAAGTCCGATCTGCTGGGCCGCATTGGGTTTCCATTGTACAGCACCGGAAGCGGTTCCGGTCGGGAATGCACCGAGAACTTGGGCGATCAGGCTTTCGGAGTTTTGGGAAACACTGACGGTCATCCGCTGGGTACAGAACACCTTTTCTGCGATGGCTTTCAGCTGTGCCCCAAGCATATCCAACCGGGCATCCTCGGCAGCACACTGAGATTTCAGCCACTGGATGAATGAGCTGCCCACCATGGCTTCCCTGGCAGCACCTGCTCCCGTGAGCATGGAACAGGCTCTGGTCATCGCATACTGGTGACCGGCACCCACGAACTCCGTCTGCAGATGCATCATGGTCTGGTTCAGCAGATTTTTCAGCAAGATCTTTTCTTCAAATAAGGTGTCTGTAAGGATCTCACACAGAAGCTCCACAGCCGCTTCTCTCTGGTTCGCCAGACACACCATTTCTGCACCCAGATGGACGCTTGATTTTTTCCCGGAATAGACGTTGGGGACGAAGCGCAGCTTGCCAATCTTCTGCTTGGTAAGCATCTGCAGTTCAGCACTGCTGTGCTTGGCAGTGGACAGCTTACCCAGAAGCTTTGTAAGCAGAGCGGCAACCGGCAACTCATGCACGCTCAAATCGGAAACATCAAAGTGAAGATTCAGATATGTAAGGTCGTTTTGAATAGCATGGGTCAGTACTGTCACACCATTTTTCTCAGATACAGTGACGGGCAGCTTTTCCGGAATCGGGTCAATGTCGGAAAGCTGCAGCATGGGGATTGTGGCAAGAGCTTCCGGCGTATCGGGAGTCTGCTGCCACAGGGTCAGCAACTTGCCCTCTTCTTCGATCCTTGTCCGGTCTTCCGCTGTCCAGGCGGCACATTCTGCTGCCACTCGGGCAGCTTCCTTTTCCTGTTTTTCCTTGCCAAGGGTCTGGGAGGGAACCAGAATAGACACTGCCTTGTGGGGATTCTCCAAGAATAGATCTCGGATCAGATTCCGGAAATAGTCACCTTCCAGCTTGGCTTCCAGAGCGTTCAGCGCATCCTTCGTCAGCAGATACTGGGCAGGATCGCCGTCATAGAGCCAGCTGTCCAGTATGGTCAGCGCTTCGCTGAGACTGCGGGGGGCCCAACCGCTGTCCTTATCCCGAAGCTGGAAAGCAAACCGGTTAAAGCAGGCTTCCAAGCGAGCCTGATCCAGTCCATTTTCCACAAGCTCTGTCAGCACCCTGTTAACGGCAGTTTTGATCTCATCTACCTTATTTTCATCGGTGTTCCAGATCTCCCAGGAGATCCAGTTCTGCTGAAGGCCGTCGTGAAGTTTGACCTTTACATCCTGGCCCAAGCCGGTACCCAGAATTGCCTGCTTCAGGGGCGCGTCATTGTCGCCTGCCAGGTAATCCGTCAGAACAGCAGCGGCGTACAGCTTCTCCTGCTCGTCGAAGCGGCCCAGCATACAGCCACAGGAAACAATGGTTCTGTTGGCGGTGGATTCCTCTGCCCCAATCTCATAAATCGTCCGCTCCTCCCGGTAGGGCACAGCGAACTGCATGGGAATCGCGAAATCTGCAGCCTGCCGGTCATAGTCCTTTAAGTAAGAATCGATATGTGCCAGGGCGAAATCCAGATCCACACTGCCGCTGAGGATTATGCGGGCGTTGGAGGGGTGATAGAATTTGCGGTGGCTTGCAATGAACTGCTCGTAGGTCAGATCGGGAATATGCTCCGGGTGACCGCCGGATTCTGCACTGTAGCAGTTATCCGGGAACAGCAGACGATTCATTGCGTGTTCCAAAACCGCATCAGAGGAAGCGTATGCACCCTTCATTTCGTTGAAAACAACACCTTGGTAGACAGGCTCCTGGCCTTCCCGCAGTTCGTACCGCCAGCCTTCCTGGCGGAAGATCTCCGGCTTGTCATAAATCGCAGGATGCAGGACTGCGTCCATATACACATCCAGCAAATTGTGGAAGTCCTTGTTGTTGCGGCTGCTGAGGGGATATACCGTCTTATCCGGGTAGGTCATGGCATTCAGGAAAGTATTCACAGAGGATTTCAGCAGTTCCACAAAGGGCTCCTTTACAGGATACTTATTTGAGCCGCACAGTACGCTGTGCTCCAGAATGTGAAACACACCGGTAGCATCTTCCGGGATGGTCTTAAAGGCGATGGCAAAGGTCTTGTTTTCATCTGCCCGGTCGAGCCATACCAGCCGGGCACCGGTCTTCTCGTGCTCCAGCTCCCAGAGATTGCAGCATAGCTCCTCCAAACGGCGCACATTGGTGATGCGGAAATGATGAATTAGAGTTCCGATTTGCATGGTTTTCCTGTTTCCTTTCTGATTCAATCTTGCACTCGGGTGGGTTATATTGTATAATATTATCAAATTTTCGGCGATTCTGCAAGATTTTGCGAGGTGATGGTCCTGTGCAGTTTGTTTCTATATGCATTTGTGCTGCGGCTGCATGGGCGATCGTCTGCTTGTTCTTTCACTGTGAAAAACCAGCCGCCTTCCAGGGGATATTTTCCGCGGCTGTTATCTGCACCGGCATTGCATACCTGTTTTCCCGTTTGTCCTTTCCCATCGATGCGACACCTTTGCTTCTGTTTCCGCTGGCATTTCTTCTGCCGCTCACCAAGGAGCAGCCGCCACAAAACCGTTTGCTTGCCTATTTCCTGTCCGTAGGAACCTATTGCCTGCTTTCCGGTAACTGTGGGCTTGTTTGCTCTGCA
>JAQXVF010000067.1 GCA_029224785.1 Bacillota bacterium | reverse complement strand
GGTCGAAATAGTCACCTTGTCAAAGACAAAGTCTTCGGGGACCGTGAGAATGACCTGCGCGCCTTCGGAATGGAATCCAAACACCGGATGGTCCTCCTTGATGGTGAGCACGTCATCCGCATTTTCCACCTTCAGATACTTGTGGTCGCTCTCAACGGAAAAGCCATCGCCAGTTTTGACCTCAAGCCGTGCGCCGGAAAGGTCAATCTCCAGACTTTCCACTGCATCGGTCACAGGATAGGTTTTCATCTCTCCGACCATATCCTCATCATCAAAAACAGCGGAAACGGACGAGACGGCGCCGATGATCCCGCCGATGATGCTGACGATCAGGAACACCGCGAAAGCGATGGCGCAATATTTGATAACCTTTTGTACGGCTGTCATTTCACTTCAACTCCTCCGAACAGGCAAGTGGCATTCAGGTACAGGGTGTGCTGGTTGGACGGGCTGTTCCGCTGCTCTTTGCCGGACACACCGCCGAAGAAGGAATTGGACCGGACCTTGACGTTCATTCCGGCAGGGATGTAGATATCAATGCCGCCAAAAACGGCAGAGGCATTGATGGCGCAGTCACCGTTGATAATGGCGCCCCGCAGATCACACTTCAGACCGCCGAACACGGCATCCAGCGTGGCACCCTCAAAAACCTCGCCTGTGTAGTCCAGGGTAGTTCCGGAGAAGGTGGCGGCGCCGCCCTTGGCCGTACCGCTGCCGTTTTCAATCTGCTTGAAGGCCTGGCTGCCCTGGCCTCCCCAGAAGTTTCCCAGGATCATCTTCAGGCCGATGATCACGATGATGGCAGGGAACAGCAGCTTCCAGAGCATATCGAACCGCAGGATACCCTGGCAGCAGAGCAGCAGAAAAACACCGATGCCGATGCCAATGAGGCTGCCCACCTTGTCGTAGCTGTTGAACAGACCAATGGCGCAGGGGACAATGATGAACAGGGTCCACCAACCGTCAAAGAACAGGTCAATATGGGTGAAGCCAAAGGCGTTCAGCCCCAGAATAATGCCGGCGGCCACGAGAAGGATACCCCAAATCAGATTGCTTGCTTTTTTCATGACGAATCTCCTTTTTGATTTGTTGCCCATGGGGCTTTGTTTCTGTACCCATTGTACTGCATGGATCGGATTTCCGATAGGGGAGTTTTTTGCATGATTGTGTCAGAAATATAGATAGGAAAGGTAGGATATCGGGATATGACGGAGTCATTTCCCATAATTGTCCCGCCGGGCAACAGGGAATCCCTGGCCCGGCGGAAAAAACATCCTATACAGGATCAGAAAGCTTTCCTGTTGAAAATACGGAGGCTGCACAGGTAGGAGATTGCCAGCGCGGAAAGGCTGAGAACCAGAAACAGGACAGCAATGGTAAAATCGCTGAGGTGGGAAACGGAGGCAGGGATCTGCATGTTCCGGGGAAGCAGTTTCATTCCGAAAAAGATCAGGGCGTAGCCGCCGCCGCCCAGTACGGCAATGGCAATTCGGCTCTTTTCCGCACCGTATTTGAGCTGCATAGGAAGCATTACGGCAACAATCAGACAAAATACCGGCAGAAAAGCGACGGTTTGTACCAGATCGACCGGGGAAAGAGAATCTCCCTTTGCCACGCTGCAGACAGCGTAAAGAAGAAGCGATACAATCCAACCCACCGCACCGCCGGCCAGACAGAAAAGGTATTTTTCCTGCACATAGAGCTTTCTGGAAACGGGCAGGGTCAGCAGGAAGGGGTACCCGTTGTCAAATTCATCGTAGGAGATGGTGCCGATGGTGAGAAGGGCAACCATCATCGTCATGTAGCCGACAACAAAGGATCCGTCGGTGGAAAAACCGATCATCAGGCCAACGCAGGCCAGTACGATCAGGCTCCGGCTGCGCTGGCGAAGAAGGCAATAGTCTTTTTGAAGCAATCCACTCATCTTATTTCCCTCCACTCATCAAAAGAATCAGGTCATCAATTCCGCAGTTTTCCACAACCAGGCCTGGATAGTTTTCCTGGTAGTATTGTTTCTGATTTGTCAGGCACCGGTAGCCAAAGGATTCCTGCCGGGTGCTGAGAAGATAGCCCCGGTCCAGATTCCGGAAGGTCTGTTCATCCGCCTTGAGAACACCGTAATCGGACAGGATCACGTCGGTGTCTTCGTGAAGGAGGATCTTTCCGCGGTCGATGAGATAGATGTCGTCACACAGCCCTTCCAGATCGGTGGCAATATGGGAGGTGATCAGAACGGAGCAATCCTCCTGCTCTTCCAGGTAGCTGCGGATCATATCCAGAATCTCGTTTCTGGCTTCCACGTCCATTCCGGCGGTGGGTTCATCCATGATCAGAAGCTTTGCCTTGTGGCTTAGGGCAACGAGCACCCGCAGCTTTGCCTTCATTCCGGTGGAGAATTTCATGATTGTCTTGTTGACCGGAAGACCGTAGCGGCTGCAGGAGTCCAGAAATGCCTGTTTATCGAAGTGATCGTAGGATTTATCCAGGATCCTGGCACAGTCTCCGGGGGTCAGATAGTTGGAAAAGCCGGAATCGGAGAGGGCGACACCGATCTGCTGCCGGTCCTCCGGTGAAAGTGCCGGGGCGTCTTTTCCGAACACCCGGACGCTGCCTCCGTCCGGATGGACAAGTCCCAGTACGGACTTGATCACGGTGCTTTTTCCGGCGCCGTTTTTGCCAACAAGGCCGGTGATCCGTCCTCTCGGGATCTCCATGGAGACCCGCAAAGAGAAGTCTCCGTAGTGTTTTTCCAGGTTCTGAACTGATACCATTGTTATTCCTCCAATAAAATCTCAAGGATCTCGCGGATTTCCTGCCGGCTCATGCCCACGGCCCTGGCTTTGTCCAGAGCCTTGGAAAAGTCCTCCTCCACGGATCTTCTCCGGGCCTCCATGGCAAGCGCACGGTTGGTCGGTGCGACATATGTGCCTTTTCCGTGAACCGTTACCACAAATCCGTCCTCTTCCAGCTTGTCATAAGCCTTTTTTACGGTGAGGGCGCTGATCTTCAGTGTTCCGGAAAGGGCTCTGACGGAGGGAAGAGGATCCATTTCCTTCAGCTTTCCGGTGATGATCTGGTTTTGGAGCTGGTTTACAAGCTGTTCGTAGATCGGGATCATGGATGTGTTGTTTAGAATTATCTGCATTTCGGCGCCTCCTGTTCTGCAAACAGTATATAACAGTTTATTGCTGTTGTCAACTGTTATATGCTGTTTGTTAGAAAGATTTTTTACAGGCAGCAAGTCCGTCTTTCACGGACCGCTGCCGGAATGGGAAAACATCAGGAAAGCCCCTTTGTCAGCGCATTTTCCACGGCCTTTCGAATGACTTTGCTGGAGCAGGTTGCACCGCTGACGGCATCTACATCGGTGGTCTGTGAACGAAGCATCTGCTGCAGCACTGCTTCGGCAGAAGCGCCTCTTCCGTTGTCATGCCGGACCAGGGAAATGTCTGTGATGACATGATCCCGGACGGTAACCTGCACCGTGGCATTGACTACACCGGTTTCACAACTGCCGTCATACACGCCGTCTGCTTCCGCCGTTTGCTTCATGGATTTTCCTGTATCATACCACCGCAGGAGGAAAAGAAAGGGGAATGTCCATGGCACGATTATACTTGATAGCAAGGATTGACTGATAGGCCGATTCTATGGCTGAATGTGTTCATATTATAGATTATGGGGACGCTGCCGGAACGGAAGATACGGAAAGACAGTATGCTTACCCCGGACCGGTCTCATCACCGATGGAAACGAAGGGGAGATCTGCGTGCCCATGATCGCCCATGGCCTGTTTCCGGCTTCCGAACGCGCTTCCTTGACAAGCGAGCCATCATTCATTATACTCAAGTTGAGCATATGGGATGTCTGGAAAGAGAAAAGATAACAGCACGGAAGCACCAAGCACCTGTCTTTTTCGATCACATGCTGCCGAAAGTACGAACGAGTGAGGAGGAAATGCCCTTGAACCTGAAACTGGTCAAACTGTCGAAGGAGTACAAAGAACAGCTTTTCGACATGATGGAGGAGTGGCTTGCATTGGAGCAGGGTTTTTCTCCCCATGCCATCCGGAAAAACGACTATCGGAACTTTGATTTCTATCTGGATCATCTGGAATGTAGGGAGGAAAAGGACGGGCGGGTGCCGGACTCCGTGTTCTTCTGCCTGGATGCAGACCGGAACATTTTTGTAGGCGCCGTGAACATCCGGCACTATCTTAATGAGGATCTTCTCTATACCGGCGGTCACATCGGTGACGGCATCCGTCCCAGCCAGCGAAGGAAGGGCTATGCCACTGCGATGATCGGGCTTGCTCTGGCGGAGTGTCGAAAACTGGGTATTACCCGGGTGCTGATGACCTGCGACAAGGATAACATCGGATCGGCCAAGTCCATTCAGAGAAACGGCGGCGTTCTGGAAAACGAGGTCGTCAACGAGGAGGGCGTTTTGGAGCAGCGGTACTGGATCGACCTGTCCGATGAAAATGCCTGATATCTCCTCCCGGCAGGCTAATGCCGCCTTGTGCCGGGCTCTATGTGAGTCATTCATGAAAACGGGAAACGGAAACCCCCGGCCGATTCCGAAAGGGAAGGGCCGGGGGTTTTTCGTTTGTCAGGCTGGGAGTGGGATTACCAGGTGCGGGAGCCAAGCTGCCGGAACTGGGCAACGGTGGGAACATGGGCATTCAGACCGCCGTCCACATCGATGATCTGCCCTGTGACATATTCGCTTTCATCAGAGGCAAAGTAGACGCAGATGTGGCCGATGTCCTCCGGACAGCCCCAGCGGTCCACCAGAATGTTTCCGGAGAAGATGTCCTTCAGCGTCTGAGGGATCCGGGTTTCATTTTCAGGAGTGACAATCAGGCCGGGCCTGACACAGTTGCAGCGGATTTTCTGCTTGCCATACTGGGTGGCGGTGTACTGGGTCAGGGTGTTGACGGCTGCCTTGGCACAGGCATAGGCGGTGGAGCCAAGGTCACCGGAACAGGATGCCATGGAACCGATGTTGAGGATGGAACCGCCTTTTTCGTTCTTTTGAAGATAGGGGATCACGCACTTTGTGGCATAGAAGGTACCGCGGAGATCACTCTGGAATATGCCATCCCACATATCCAGGGTCAGTTCGTCCACACGGCCGTCTTTCATCCCAACGTTTGCAGCATTGTTGACCAGAATATCGATCCTGCCGTATTTCTCGGCAGTGTCAGCGAACAGCTTTTCGATACTGTCCGGCTGGCTGATGTCCATGTAATGATAGGATGCTTCACCGCCCTGATCCCGGATGCGGTCCACAACAGCCTGCCCTTTGGATTCACGGCGTCCGCAGATGACAACCTTTGCGCCTTCGGCGGCAAAGAGTGTGGCGATCCCGATTCCGATGCCGCTGGTGGAACCGGTGACTACGGCCACTTTCCCTTTTAATCTGTCCATAGTTGACCTCCTTGTTTTTTTCCAGGCATCCGTTTCCTTGAGGTTACCCGGTTATCTGTATTATAACCTGCATTCCTTTAAAATACAATAAAAGAAATGCGACAATCCGTAGGCGGCGATGAGAGAATAACAGCCCCAAAGGCCCGATTTCAAAATCAAGAAAAAACAGTTGACAAATTCCGAGAAATATAGTATTATACATCAGGCAGTGATGATGCGCACATGGAGAAGTCGCGTAGCTGGCCGAGCGCGCACGATTGGAAATCGTGTATACCCCAAAAGGGTATCGAGGGTTCAAATCCCTCCTTCTCCGCCAGAAAAGAAACAACCTTTGTCTACCGGACAAAGGTTGTTTCTTGTCAACTATATCCGTCCTCACGGACGGATTAAATCCCACCTCGGTGGGATGAAATCACTTCGTGATGAAATCCGACCGCGTCGGGAGATAGGGACGGATTTAATTTCATCTGCGAAGCAGATTTCATCCGAGCATTGCTCGGATTTCATCGCGCTTGCGCGATTTCATTGATAATATATAGAATCTGTGGTACAGTGAATTTATAGAGGTGATTTTGGTGGCTGAAAACAAACTTGCCGATATGTCAACAGAATTTGCAAATTCAAATCTTGAAATTGACTGATGGTATAAAGGGACACTACTCGTTATCCAATCAGTTTGAACGAAGCGGAACAAGTATTGGTGCGAACATCCGTGAAGCAAAGTATGCGCATAGCCGTCCCGATTTTATTGCTAAGTTACAAATTGCATTAAAGGAATGCTACGAAACAGAATATTGGATTGAAATTGCGCAAAAAACAGATATCATATCCGCTGATATAGCAAAGATTATTTTGCACGATTGCGGTTCTATACGCAGAATGCTCATATCTTCCATCAACACCGCAAAGGAGAATACGAAATGACATACGGCGTAATTGATAGGAAAAACCAAAAATTTTACACTTATTTGAGTAAAGTGTTCCAAGGGATCAACAATGCTCAAAAGCAATATAATTGGCTGATTACCGACTGCGAATGCTATCCGAAAAATAAAGAAATTGAAGAATTGTTTGATCAAAAGTATTGCTGGTTATCTGGCGAAGAACTAACCGATATTGTTGTAAAAGAGGATTTTCAATGGATATGGGGTTGCCTTTGCGGCTTCCAAAAAGATATCTCGCTTGAAGAAGTGTTAATGCATTCGTTGCCGTCGTCACAAGACTATAACAGATATTATCAAAACCCGGTATCTCTTCAACACCCGCTTTCCTCAGTTGAAATTGTTCCTTCTGATAGTTCGTGGACTCTAATCATAAGTAAAGATAACACCATAATCGACAGTTACATAAAAATGTATCCAAAGTCCGAAGATTTATCGGCATTCAATCAAAGATAAGCTTTACGCCTAAACAAGGGCGGTAAAAGGTATACTTTTGCTTTCTTTTGCCCCCGTTCTGCTCCGTTTGGTTACTCTTTGGCATAACGAAAACCCTTAGATACTCTAAGGGTTTTCGTTTTTTATTGCTCTTTTAGTCCGCTCCTATGGACTCGAAGAAAACACCACAAAAAGAAGTAAATCGTGTATACAGTGGATTCTTTGTGGTTGTACTTGCGTTTTCCAAAGGAAAACCGTATAATTCGAATAGATATCCATGATTCAGACAGGGAAGGATGATCATTCATGTATCAGATTCTTGTGGTGATCCCCGTGGACGATAGTCAGCGGGCCGGCTTGATGGCTGCGGCACCGGATGCGGAATTCCGTTTCTGCTCCCGAGGGGAGCTGACGGCACAGTTGGTCCGGGGTGCGGATGTGATCCTTGGGAATGTGCCTCCGGAAATGATCCGAGGCAGCGAAAAGCTGAAGTGGCTGCAGCTCAACAGCGCCGGGACCAACGGATACACCGACGGAGGCGTACTGCCGGAAAAGGTCATCCTTACCAATGCCAGCGGCGCATACGGACTGGCGATTTCCGAGCATATGCTGGGAGCGCTGCTGTGTATCATGAAGAAGCTTCCTCTCTACATTCGGGATCAGGACAAACAGTCCTGGGCGGATCACGGACCCGTCACCTCCATCGATGGATCCAGGACCCTGGTGGTGGGAGTGGGAGACATTGGCGGCGAATTTGCCCGCCGGATGGCAGCTCTGGGCAGCTCCGTCACCGGCATCCGCAGACACAAAACGGAGAAGCCGGACTATCTGGAAGGGTTGTACCAGATGGATCGCCTTACCGATTGCCTGCGGGAGGCGGACATCGTTGCTTCCTGCCTTCCCGGTACCAAGGATACCGATCATGTGTTTACGGCGGAAACCTTTGCTGCGATGAAACGGGGCGCCTATTTTCTCAACATCGGGCGGGGGACATCCGTGGATTCCCTGGCTTTGGCAGAGGCGCTGAACAGCGGACATCTGGCAGGTGCCTCCGTGGATGTGACGGATCCGGAGCCTTTGCCCCCGGGACATCCGTTGTGGACGGCAAAAAACCTGCTCATCACCCCGCATGTTTCCGGCGGTTATCACCTGCAGCAGACCCAGCAGCGGATTGTGGAGATCGCACGGCGAAACCTCATCCGGTTTGTCAGGGGAGAGGAACTGGAAAACAGGGTGGATATGTCTTTGGGCTATCGTACTGTATCGTGCGAAAAATCATGACAGCATGAAACGAATTTGATACGGATATTGTTCTTGTTTTCTTGTATGTTATGTGCTATTATATAAAATGACAATAAATGTCCGGGTTTCAGCACCCGGAGATGGTAATTGTTCATAAAGATAGGAGGAGTACTATGCTTACCAAACGCCAAAATCTGCTGGAGACCATTCACGGTGGCAATCCTGATCGCTTCGTCAATCAGTATGAGGCTTTCAAAATGATCATGGGAACCCCAGTGGGCAAGCGCAACGCACGTCCCATCAAGGGCGGAGACCCTGTGGTGGATATGTGGGGCGTGACAAAATCTTTCCCCGCCAATACCCCCGGTGCATTTCCTGTGCATACCCCCGACAAAATCGTCATCAAAGATATCGAAAACTGGAGAGACTATGTGAAGGCACCCTTCCTGGATTACCCGGAGGAGGAGTGGCTGGAGTCTGCTGCCCAGTTTGAGAAGTCCATTGACCGGAACGAGCAGTTCGCTACGTTCTTCTATGCCCCCGGCATTTTTGAGCAGTGCCATTATCTGATGGAGATCCAGAACTGCCTGATGGCATTTTATGAGTATCCCGATGAGATGCACGAGCTGATCGACTTCATCTGCGATTGGGAGATTGCCTATGCAGAGAAGATCTGCAAGTACTACAAGCCCGATGCGCTGTTCCATCATGACGACTGGGGCAGCCAGATCTCTACGTTCCTGTCTCCTGCCATGTTTGAGGAGTTCCTGCTGCCGGCTTACAAGCGGCTGTACGGCTACTACAAGGCACACGGCGTGGAACTGATTGCCCATCACTCCGACTCCTATGCTGCCACACTGGTGCCCTACATGATCGAGATGGGCATAGATATCTGGCAGGGTGTTATGACTTCCAACAACGTTCCCGAGCTGATCAAAAAGTACGGCGGCCAGATTTCCTTCATGGGCGACATCGACAGCGCCACTGTGGACTATGAGGGATGGACCAAGGAGGTTGTGGACCGTGAAGTGGAACGGGCCTGCACCGAGTGCGGCAAGCTGTACTTCATCCCCAACGCTTCCCAGGGCCTGCCTGTCAGCACCTTCCCCGGCGTGTACGACGCGCTGTCCGCTGCCATCGACGAGATGAGCAAGAAGATGTTCTGAGATCCTTTCTCCATACATAACCAAACACGGGATCCCATTTCGGATCCCGTGTTTTTTGCAATAAGAATCAGGCCGGTCAACAGACCGGCCTGAAAAAATAGAAAGGATTAAGCCTTGACAGCCAGAGCCTTGGCAGCCTGAGCAGCGGAAGCGGCATCCTCGGTGTAGATATCTGCACCGATCTCGTCAGCGAACTTCTGAGTGATGGGAGCGCCGCCGACCATGATCTTGAAACGGCTGCGGGCGGGGGAAGCGTTCAGAGCAGCCACAGTGTCACGCATAGCGGGCATGGTGGTGGTCAGCAGAGCGGAAACGCCCACGACGGTGATCTCGGGATCGTTCTCCACGGTGCTTACGAACTTCTCGACGGGAACGTCAATACCCAGGTCGATGACTTCGTAACCGGTGGACTCGATCATCATGATGACCAGGTTCTTGCCGATGTCATGCAGGTCGCCGTTGACGGTGCCCATGATCATCTTGCCGATCTTGGAGTCCTTGTCGCCGGCCAGCAGGGGCTTCAGGACCTCAACGCCCTTCTTCATGGCCTTGGCTGCGATCAGCATTTCGGGAACGAAGATCTCGTTGTTCTTAAACTTTTCGCCGACGACTGCCATCGCGTCGATCATGCCCTTGTTCAGGACTTCGAGGGGAGCGTATCCCTCGTCCAGGCACTCCTGCACCAGACCGGGAACCAGCTTGGACTTGCCGATTTCTACACTGTGGGCCAGCTCTTCGATTTTTGTCATTTTTGTTTCCTCCTTAGTAAATCATATCAGTTCGTCTTGACCGGGCCAAATTTACCCTCCCGGTAAGCCGTGATATACTCCATGCAGTAATCATCCAGGCCGAGCATTGCCTCGGTGGCGAAAATCATGCCCAGCAGATCCCGGTTAGTGGGATCCAGCACGCCGCTGTCCATGCCGGCATTCATCGCCAGCACCAGGAATGCCTGGTTCAGGATCTTACGGACGGGCAGATTGAAAGAAATGTTGCTGACAGCACCGGTCACGTGGATAGAGGGCTGACGGCGCTTCACTTCCTGGATGACCTCGATAACCATGCTGATGCCGTCTTCGGAGGTGCAGAGCATCTCCACCAGGGGATCGATGTGCAGGCGGGAAGCGGCGATGCCGTATTCCTTGGCCTTTGCCATCAGATCGTCAAAGACCTGCAGACGCTCCTCGGCAGAGGAGGGAATGCCCTTTGCACACAGCAGGGCAACGCACTGCCACTTGGTATTGGCAATGGCGGGGAAGACTACGTCGCACTTGTCGCCTTCCATAGAGACAGAGTTGATCAGACCGGGCTTGTTGCAGAACTGCATAGCCTCCACACAGACTCTTGCGTCAGGGCTGTCGATGCAGATGGGAGTGTCGGTCACTTCCTGGACCAAGTCGATGAGCCAATGCAGGGTCTCGACTTCGCCCTCGGAGACGGAAGCGCAGACATCGATAAAGTCAGCACCGGCATCGGTCTGAATCTTTGCCAAATGACGGATCCAGTCCTCGTTTCGTTCGGCAATCGCTTTTGCAACGGAGGGAATGGAACCGTTGATTTTTTCGCCAATAATAATCACAGGTATAACATCCTTTCTATTAAAATTACCCTAAATGTAATATACCATAGGATCGTTGTTTCGGATAGCAAATAGTGGTTTACAACTGGCAAATTTTAGTTTATACTTATAAGAAAAAGGAGGGTGTCGAAAAATGGAGATCCGACAACTGAAATATTTCCTTGCCGTGGCGGATTATCGGGGCTTTGGAAGCGCCGCAGCATCGCTGTTCGTTACAAGACAGGCTGTGAGCAAAGCCATTTCCCAGTTGGAGGAGGAGTTGAAGCTGGACCTGTTCCTCCGGCAGGCCAACGGTGTATTCCTTACGCCGGCAGGCATGAAATTTTATGATTATGCCAAGCACCTGGTTGCGGAATACGACAAAATGCAGACGGAAATGCTGGATTACGGCAACAGTTACTGCCAGAAAATCCGGGTGGCGTTTTCCGTAGGCATTACCCGCCTTTTTGAGGAGAAGATCCACATCGGAGACCGACCGAATCTGGAGATTCGGTGCGAGGAGATCCCGGATCGGGACCTGCGAAATTCCCTGCTGGACAGGCATTCGGACCTGGCGGTGGGCAGCGGCTGCCTGGACGGACCGAATTTTATCTCCACAGCGGTACTTACCAGCGAAATCGGCATAATGGCATTGCCGGACTGGGATCCGGAGGACATTCTGGAATCCGCATCGCTGTCCGGGCGTATGCTGGCCTGTATTTCGGCGGACACGGGCATGGAGCAGTTCTGTACGGGCCTGGGAATCGTGCCCGACTTTCGGGGATATGACTATTTCCGGCTTATGTGTATCGCTGCGGAGGGGCGATGCGGCTTGCTCCTGCCGAAGATCCTGTCCAACGAAACGCTGCCGGGGCTGAAATGGTACGCCCTGGCGGATCATCCCCGATGGACGGTGTATGTCAGCCATATGAAAAGTGTGGAGAGCAATATGCTGTTGTGGAGCGCTTTGGAAGAAATCCGAAGCCGGATCCTGAAAACGGTTGATTTGCAGAAGGTTTCTGTGTAAAATAGAATCACAAATCGTTTGTGGCAGACAGGGTCTGCCGGATAGGAGGAGCTGTGGATACCATCACTGTACATATCCTGCCGAACGGAATTTCGGCAGAGTGCAGACCCGGAACGACGGTTCTGGAGTTTCTGCAGGAGAAGAACCTTTCTCCGGACGCGCCATGCGGCGGCAAGGGCCTGTGCGGAAAGTGCAAGGTTCTGCTGGATGGGCAGGAGGTGCTTTCCTGCCAGACGGTTTTGGAGAAGAATTGCACCGTCACCCTGCCGCAGCAGGAAAAAACGGACATCCTCACCACCGGCATTTCCGGGAACATGGAGCCGGACGGTAAGAACCGGTATGTACTGGCCTTTGACATCGGTACCACTACGGTGGTCTGCTATCTGCTGGACGGTATGACCGGCGGCCTTCTGGCCACGGACAGTATGCTCAACCCCCAGACGGCATTCGGAGCGGATGTAATCAGCCGGATCCAGTATGTCATGGAAACCGGGTCCCATCGCCTGAAAACGGAGATCCATCAGGGAATGGGCAAGCTGACCCTCAGAGTCTGCGAAAAAGGGGGGATCCCGGCGGAGGATGTGACTTTGGCCTGCGTGGTGGGTAACACCGCCATGCACCACCTGTTTTTGGGAATCGACCCCACCTCTCTGACGGTGCCGCCCTATATGCCCCAGGTGTATCATGAGATGGAGGTCCCCAGCCTGGGGATCCTGCCCATTTCGCCCAAGGGAATTCTGCGGATTCTGCCCAACATCGCCGGGTTTGTGGGGGCCGATACCGTTGCCTGCCTGGTGGCGACCGGTTTTGATCGGCGGGAGGAGCTGACCCTGATGATTGACATCGGAACCAACGGGGAGATGGTGCTGGGAGATAAAAACCGCTGGATCGCCTGCTCCACTGCTGCCGGGCCTGCCTTTGAAGGGATGAAGATCCATTGCGGCATGCGGGGTGCTGCCGGCGCCATCGATCATGCAAAATGGGAAAACGGAAAACTGGTCTGTTCCGTCATCGGCGGCGGAAAGGCGGTGGGCATCTGCGGGTCCGGACTTCTGGACGTGGTTAGGGCGCTGCTGGAAGCAGGCGTTATTACCGACACCGGACGTATGGACACGGAGGAAGGAGAACCGGACTGCTGGACCCGGGTGGACGGCATGGACGCCTATATCCTGCAGGATGGAGTGGTGCTGACGGCAAAGGATGTTCGGGAAGTTCAGCTTGCCAAGGCAGCGATCCGGGCGGGAATTGAGCTGCTGGCCCGCCGTCTGGGGGTCAGAACGGATTCGATTTCTCATGTCCTGCTGGCCGGTGCCTTCGGAAACTATCTGGATCCCGCTTCTGCCTGTGCCATTGGGATGATTCCCCCGGCGCTGCAGAGTCGGATCGTACCCATCGGCAATGCGGCAGGTGAGGGCTCCAAGCTCTGCGCCGTCAGTCGAAAGGCATTTGCCTACGCGGAGCATCTGGCGGAAAATGCCGAGTTTCTGGAACTGGCATCCCTGCCGGAGTTCCAGGATTGCTATGTGGACCAGTTGACATTTGACGAAGGTGAGGAAAGCGACGATGACTGATCTTGTGGAAGAGGCCCTGAAGCTGGGATTTTATGCGGCAGACACCATGGATTCTTCTCTGTTGATGCCGAGGAAGGAGGTTCGGGAAATGTGCGCGGCGGACCGCTGCCACGCATACGGGAAGAACTGGACCTGTCCTCCCGCCTGCGGAACCCTGGAGGAGTCCGTAACCAGGCTGCAGAAATACAACAGAGTGCTGCTGGTGCAGAGCAGGGGTGAATTGGAGGATGAGTTCGATTTTGAGGGCATGATGGACCTGGAAAAGCAGCACAAGGAACGGTTCCATGCCATGGCGGAGATCGTCCGGCGTGTTCATCCCGATGCCCTTTGTCTTGGCTCAGGAGGCTGCAGGATCTGTGCAAAGTGCGCCTATCCGGAGCCCTGCCGGTTCCCTGAGAAAGCCTGCTCCTCCATGGAGGCCTTCGGCCTTCTGGTCAGCGAGGTGTGCACGGCCTGCGGAATGACCTACTATTACGGTAAAAACACCTTGGCTTACGAAGCCTGCTTTGTCTATCAAGAGAACTTAGAAACGCAGCGCCATCTCATGCAGCCGGAGGAATGATCATGGACACAATTCAATTGCATTCTGAAGAGATTCCCGTCGTCAAGGAAACGGATGTCCTGGTTGTGGGCGGCGGAATCGCAGGCATTGCTGCTGCCGCAGCCGCTGCCAGAGAAGGAATGAAGGTCACTCTGATTGAAAAGACCATCGTCCTGGGAGGCTTGGCAACGGCCGGTCATGTTTGCGTCTATCTACCCATTGATGATGGAGCGGGACACAAGGTTTACGGGGGATTGTCAGAAGAACTGATGCATGTATGTATCCGCTACAGTTATGATAACCTGCCTGACCCCTGGAAGGCGAAACCGGATACTGTCCCCGTTGAGGCAGGAAGATACATGACCAATTTCAATATCCCCGCAGCGGTGCTGGCGCTGGATGAGTTTTTGGAACAGGAGGGGGTGGACGTGGTGTTTGACACCGTGTTCTCCCAGCCGATCATGGAGGGAAGCACTCTCAAGGGAGTGGTTGTGGAAAACAAATCCGGCAGAACAGCATATATGGCAAAGATGTTCGTGGATGCCTCCGGTGACGCAGATCTTGTGTACCGTTCCGGGGCGGAGACGGAGACAATGAAAACCATTGTTTCCCATTGGTTCCACGAGCTGGATTTTGATTTGATGAAAAAAGGAATGGAAGAGGGCAATATGCTTCATGCAACGCCGCTGCGCTGGCTGGGCCTGACCCCATCCGGTGGAGCAGGGGATGAGCAGGAGGACCTGACCTGTGACGGAACCACCTCCGAGGGTGTCAACCGGTACATACGCCTATCCAGAGGACTGGCGCTGGATTTCCTGAAGAAGCATCAATCTCCGGATTACTGCATGATTTCTCTTCCGTTCCTGCCCCAATTCCGAATGACCCGACGGTTGATCGGAACGGATGAGCTGAAATATGACGGGGAATATACGGTTGACCACTCCATCGGGTGCGTGATTGCGTCTTTGGATCAGCCGGCAACGGTGTATGAGTTTCCGTATGAGGGATTGATTACGGATCGGCTGACCAACGTTCTGGCAGCGGGAAGAATGGTTTCTGCATCCGGAAGAGGCTGGGCAATCATGCGTTTTATCCCTGCCTGCGCCTTAACCGGCGAGGCGGCGGGGACTGCGGCTGCACTGGCGATCCGGGAGGGCTGTACTCTGCAGGAGTTAAATGTTCATAAGCTCCAGGAGCTGCTTGCCAAAAAAGGAGTGAAGATTCACAGGACTGCCGAAATGGAAGGGAATGTACCCCAGCCGAAAAAGCCGGACCCCAATCCTCCCCTGATCAACCGATTCTGCGTACATAATGAACCCGGAGAGGTTCGAAAGGCGGGAAGCGGCCACTGAGAAGCCAACAGAAGAAATGGGGCACTCCCCCAAAGAAGATGCCACACCGGCGACGGTTCCGGTGTGGCATCTTCTTTGGGAGCACATTACAAAAAGAGGGAAGTATCTCTTGACTTTCTCACTTTAGCGTGCTAAAATGATAAATCATTAAAGAGGACCGGAGGTGCGGTATGCAAAACTATCATAGCGAGGAGCTGGACAATCTGATCCGCGTCATCACAGCCATCCAAACGGAGGAGGATTGCCTGGCATTCCTGGAGGATCTTTGCACCATCAAGGAGCTTCAGGATATGGCGCAGCGATTTGAGACGGCGATCCTTTTGGATGCAGGGAAGAACTACCAGGAAATTGCATCCAGTGTGGGAATCAGCACTGCCACCATCAGCCGTGTCAGCCGCTGCCTGAACTACGGAAGCGGCGGATACCGGACAGCCATATCCTGTTTCAAAAAGGCGGAGAACAAGCAATGAATATTCAAGATTCCTTACTGTCCAACGGAGAAAAGATCATGCTGGCCCTGCGGGAGCTGTACCACAGCCATGGCTACCGCTACTACCGGATGAGCAAATTCGAGGAATACGATTTCTATGCCCGGAACAAGGATTTCCTGGTTTCGGACAATGTGATCACCTTTACGGATACGGATGGCACCCTGATGGCTATGAAGCCGGATGTGACGCTGTCCATTGTCAAAAACCGAAAGGATGATCCGCTGCAGACCGAAAAGGTATATTACGTGGAAAATGTCTACCGGGTTGCCAAGGGCACCAATTCCTTCCGGGAGATCATGCAGACCGGACTGGAGTGCCTGGGAAGGGTGGGTCCGGAGGAAGTGACGGAGGTATTGACGCTTGCTGCCATGAGCCTTCAGAAGCTCTCTTCCGATCCTGTGCTGGTGGTTTCCAGCCTGGATGTGCTGGAGGATCTGATTGCCGGCGCCGGGTTGATGCCTGCGGAACGGGATGCCCTGTTTGGGGCCATCGGAGAGAAGAATCTCCACGGTCTGGAAGAGATCTGCACATCTGCCGGCGTGCCAGACAACATCATCCGCGATCTGAAAGAGCTGCTGCAGCTTCATGGCACCATTGACCAGGCTCTCCCGGTGCTGAAGGCATTGGGGGAGAATCCCGGCTGCAAACCCTTCTTGCAGGTGCTGCAGGCTCTGGGACAGACGCCATGTGCCGATCGGATCCGGGTGGATTTCTCGGTGGTGGATGATATCCACTACTATAACGGCCTGGTGTTCAAAGGCTTTGTCAGCGGCGTTCCTTCGGCAGTGCTCTCCGGCGGCCAGTACGACCGGCTCATGCAGAAAATGCAGAAACGATCCCGGGCCATCGGTTTTGCGGTGTATACGGATCTCCTGGACCGATTGGACTTGCCGTCACCGGAAGAGGCATCTTCTTCCGAACAGTCGGACGGGTATCTCAACGTGGCCCTTCCCAAAGGCCGTCTGGGAGAAAAGGTATATGCGATGTTCGCAGAGGCCGGGTACGAGTGTCCCTCCATTTTAGAGCAGAATCGGAAGCTGATCTTTGAAAATCCGGAGAAGAAGATCCGGTATTTCTGGGTGAAACCGTCGGACGTAGCCATCTATGTGGAACGGGGAGCGGCGGACATTGGCGTTGCCGGAAAGGATATCCTGCTGGAATACGAGCCGGATGTGTATGAGCTGCTGGATCTGAAGGTGGGAAAGTGCCGCATGGCAGTAGCGGCCCCACGGGGATTTCTTGACGACGGCACCGGGACCCTGCGGATTGCCACCAAGTTTTCTTCTATCGCCAAAAAATACTACCAGTCTTTGGGCCGGGACATTGATATCATTCATCTGAACGGGTCCATTGAACTTGCACCCATTTTGGGCCTTTCTGATGTGATCGTGGATATCGTGGAAACCGGAACCACCCTTCGTGAGAACAATCTGGAAGTGATCAACCAGATTGTTCCTATCAGCGCAAGACTCATTGCAAATCAATCAGCATACAAATTTAAATCGGCCCGGATCCAGAACGTCGTTGACGGACTTGCCGGGATTGTGGAGGGAAAAACATGATCAGGATTCTGAAATACGGGGAAGTGAAAAACGAGGAGATCTTCGCCCGGACAGCTCCTGCGGTGGACGTGGAAGGCGTGGTTGCGGAGATCCTCCGGAATGTCCGGGAGAATGGAGACCGGGCCCTGCGGGAATACACCCGAGAATTTGACGGCGCGGATCTGACCGATTTGGCGGTATCCCCGGAGGAAATGGAAGAGGCGCTGGCGCAGGTTGAGCCGGAATTCCTGGAGATTCTGGAAAGCGCCGCAGGCAATATCCGCAAATTCCATGAGAAACAGAAGCGCACCAGCTTCCTGATCAATGACGAGAATGGGATCCTGATGGGCCAGAAGATCATTCCGGTGGACAGGGCGGGGCTGTATGTCCCCGGCGGTACGGCGGCGTATCCGTCCACGGTTCTGATGGACTCCATTCCTGCGAAAATTGCAGGCTGCCGGGAGGTGATCATCACCACGCCTCCGAATCGGGAGGGGAAGGTCAATCCTGCGATTCTGGCGGCGGCCCATGTGGCCGGCGTGGATCGGATCTTCAAGGTGGGAGGCGCTCAGGCCATCGCCGCCCTTGCATTCGGCACAGAATCCATTCTTAAGGTGGATAAAATTGTGGGACCCGGAAATGCCTTTGTAGCGGAAGCCAAGAAGCAGGTGTTCGGCAAGGTATCCATCGACATGATTGCCGGCCCCAGCGAGATCCTGATCGTGGCGGACGGCGCATCCAATCCCCGTCACCTGGCGGCGGATCTGCTGTCTCAGGCTGAGCACGACAAAATGGCCAGCGCCGTGCTGGTAACGGATTCGGAAGAACTGGCTGCTGCCGTCCGGGATGAACTGGAGCGGCAGATCCCTCTGCTGGAGCGGCAGGAGATCGCCCGGGCATCCATTGACGTTAACGGGAAGATCATTGTGGCAGATTCGCTGAGGGAGGCCATTGAAATTGCCAATGAGATCGCACCGGAGCATCTGGAGCTTTGCGTGGACAATCCCTTTGACTATCTGGATGCCATCCGTCATGCCGGCTCCGTATTTATGGGCCGGAACTGCCCCGAAGCCCTGGGGGACTATTTTGCAGGCCCCAATCACACGCTGCCTACCAGCGGAACGGCCAGGTTCTCCAGCCCGCTTTCCGTGGATGATTTTGTCAAAAAAACCCAGTACACCTATTACACCCGGGATGCATTGGCAAAGGCGGCAGAGAAGGTGGCGTATTTTGCCCGAAAAGAGGGGCTGACCGCCCATGCAAAAAGTGCTTTGATCCGAACGGAGGAAGAACCATGAGCCGTTTCTTCAGCAGCAAATACAGCGGGCTTGTTCCCTATACCCCCGGAGAGCAGCCTCAGGATCAGCAGTACATCAAACTGAATACCAACGAATCTCCGTTTCCGCCTTCTCCCATGGCGCAGCGCATGGCACGGCAGGCCGCAGGGGACCTGCAGCTTTATTCGGATCCGGAATGCCGGGAACTGACTGCCATCGGAGCTGCGTATTTCGGCGTGGACAGGGAGGAGATCCTGTTTACCAACGGGTCCGACGAAGGTCTGAATTTTGCGTTTATGGCATTCTGCGATGAAAAGCACCCGGCGGCATTTCCGGATATTACCTACGGGTTTTACCCGGTCTTTGCCAGGCTGAACGGGGTGCCCTATGAGGAGATTCCTTTGGGGGAGGATTTTACCGTCAACCCATCCGAGTACATGGGCGTTGGAAAGACCGTTTTTCTGGCGAACCCCAATGCGCCCACCGGTATTGCGATCCCTGTTTCGGAAATCGAAAAGATCCTGATCTCCAATCCGGACAACGTGGTGGTGATCGACGAGGCTTATGTGGATTTCGGTGCGGAAAGCTGTGTGAATCTGATCCATACCTACTCGAATCTTCTGGTCATCCAGACTATGTCCAAATCCCGGAACCTGGCCGGCGGCCGCCTGGGCTTCTGCATCGGCTGCAGGGAACTGATCCGGGACCTGAACACCATCAAATACTCCGTGAATCCCTACAATGTCAACCGCATGACCATGGCTGCCGGCATTGGAGCGTTTGCCGACCGGGAATACTTCCGGTTCTGCTGCGAGGAGATTGCGGAAAACCGCAGCCGTTCCGCGGAAGAACTGAAGAAGATTGGCTTTTTGATGACGGACTCCCTGGCAAATTTCTTGTTTGTCCGGCATCCGAAGATCGGCGGCAGGGAGCTTTACCTTAAGTTGAAAGAAAAAGGCATCCTGATCCGGCATTTTGAAACGCCCAGGCTGAAAGATTACAACCGTATCACCGTGGGAAGCGCCGAGCAGATGAAAACACTGACGGAGACCCTGACGGAATTGTTAAAGGAGTATACATGAGAACTGCAGTGGTGTGCCGCAAGACGGCAGAAACGGATATTTTCCTGAGTCTGGATTTGGATGGAAGCGGAAAGAGCACCATCCAGTCCGGCTGTGGATTTCTGGACCATATGCTGACGCTGTTTGCCTCCCATGGACGGTTTGATCTGATGGTTACCTGCAATGGGGACACTCAGGTGGACTATCACCACACCGTGGAGGACATCGGCATAGCCCTGGGGCAGGCATTCGCCCAGGCTCTGGGAGATAAGCGGGGGATCCAGCGCTACGGCGACCGGATCCTTGCCATGGACGAGGCCCTGATTCTTTCCTCCGTGGACTTCTCCGGAAGAGCTTTTCTGGGGTATCGGATGAAGATCCCCACGGAAAAGGTGGGGGACTTTGACACCGAGCTTTGCCAGGAGTTCTGGTACGGCTTTGTACGAAAGGCGGAGTGCTCCCTGCACTTGCAGATGCTATCAGGCAGCAACTCCCACCATATCATCGAAGGGGCTTTCAAATCGGCGGCCAGGAGCCTGCGCCAGGCGGTGCAGATCGATGGGCAGTTTGCCCATGAAATCCCTTCCACCAAAGGGGTGCTGTGATGATCGTCATTGTGGACTACGGTGTGGGAAACCTGTTTTCCCTGAAATGCTCCTTTGCAGCCCTGGGAGAGCAGGTGTTGGTAACTTCTGACCCGGACAGCATTGACAGCGCGGAAAAGATCATTCTTCCCGGCGTCGGTGCCTTTCAGGATGCGGCGGAAAAGCTGCGGAAATCCGGCCTGGATCTTGTGCTGAAGAAGCAGGTACAGAAGGGAAAACCTCTGCTGGGAATCTGTCTGGGTATGCAGATTCTGTTTGAAAAAAGCTATGAATACGGGGAGCATGAGGGCCTTGGCTTCCTTACCGGTGTGATCCGCCCCATTGCGGATGTGGTTCCGCAAGATCTGAAGATCCCCCACATGGGCTGGAATGCCCTGAGGTTCCGGGGAGAAAAGCATCCGCTGTTTGCCAGGGTGCGGGAGGGAGAATATGTGTATTTCGTGCACTCCTACTACGCATCCGACTGTGATGCATCCGTCATTGCCGACACGGAGTATGGAGCACCCCTGACCGCGGCAGTGGCAAAGGGAAACGTAATGGGCTGCCAGTTCCACCCGGAAAAAAGCGGGGATGTGGGCCTGAGGATCCTGAAAGCATTCTGTGAGTGGAAAGGGGACTGTGTATGCTGATTTTTCCTGCCATCGATTTGTATGAAGGAAAGGCGGTTCGCCTGTATAAGGGCGATTATGCCCAAAAAACGGTGTACAGCGATTCTCCCTGGAAAGTGGCGGCGGATTTTCGCAGTCAGGGGGCGGAACAGATCCATCTTGTGGATCTGGAAGGCGCAAAATCGGGCACCACCCCGAATTATGAGGTGATTCAACGAATCAAAGAGGAATCCGGGGTTTTCTGCCAGGTGGGCGGCGGCATCCGCGGCATGGAAGTGATCGAACGATATGTGGACGCCGGTATTGACCGGGTAATTCTGGGTACGGCGGCTGTTACTGACGAGGGATTTGTTCGGGAGGCGGTAGCTTCTTTTGGCGGACGCGTAGCGGTGGGCATTGATATCCGGGATGGATATGTTGCCATCCATGGATGGACACGGAAAACGGAAGTGGATGCCTTTTCCTTCTGCGAACGGATGCAGGGTGCGGGAATCGGTACCATGATCTGCACAGACATTTCCCGGGACGGCGCCATGCAGGGAACCAACCGCGAGCTGTACAGCCGGCTGTCCCGGCAGTTTGCGCTTCGGATCATTGCATCCGGAGGTGTGTCCTCCATGGAGGATGTTCTGGCGCTGAGAAAGATGGATCTCTACGGCGCCATCATCGGAAAGGCGTATTATACCGGTGCCATTTCTTTGAAAAAGGCAATTGAGGCGGCAAAATGATTACAAAACGAATTATTCCCTGTCTGGATGTGAAAAACGGGCAGGTTGTCAAGGGCGTGAATTTCGAGGGCCTGCGGCAGATCTGCTCTCCCGTGGAGCTGGCGAAGCATTACAGCAGCTGCGGTGCGGATGAACTGGTGTTTTATGACATCACCGCTTCCTCTGACGGCCGGAAGCTCTTTACGGAGATTCTCTGCGAAACCTCCCAAAACGTGTTTATTCCCCTGACCGTCGGCGGCGGCATCAACTCCTGTGCGGATTTTGACCGGGTGCTGAAATGCGGCGCGGATAAGGTCAGCGTGAATTCCGGCGCCATCCGCCGTCCCGGTTTGATTTCGGAGGCGGCGAAGCTCTATGGGAACCAGTGCGTGGTTCTGTCGGTGGATATCAAACGGGTGGACGGTGTGTTCCGGGTCTTTGCCAAAGGAGGCAGAGAGAATACGGGCATGGAGGCCATTGACTGGATCCGCCGGTGTGTGGACAACGGTGCCGGGGAAGTGGTGGTCAATTCCATCGACACCGACGGCGTGAAAAAGGGCTTCGACCTGGAGCTTCTGAATGCCGTGTGCCAGGCGGTCCAAGTGCCGGTGATCGCCTCCGGAGGCGCAGGCTGTATCGATGACTTTATCCGGCTGTTTCAAATCCTTCCCAAAGTGGATGCAGGCCTGGCAGCCTCTATTTTCCACTTTGGAGAGGTGGAAATCCGGGAATTGAAGCAGGAAATGGTGAAAAACGGCATTCCTGCAAGAGTATAAGGAGAAGAGTATGGTAAAGATTGATGAGCTGAAATTTGACAGAGACGGTTTGATCCCTGCCATTGTGGTGGATGCGGTGACAAAAGAAGTGCTGACGCTTGCTTACATGAATCGGGAGAGCCTGCAGATTTCCATGGAAAAGGAACTGACCTGCTTCTGGAGCCGGTCACGGCAGGAGCTTTGGCTGAAGGGGGAGACCAGCGGAAACTACCAGCATATCGTGTCCGTCACGGCAGACTGCGACAGGGATGCGCTGGTGGTCATGGTGGAAAAGGACGGCCCTGCCTGCCACCTTGGCACGGACTCTTGCTTTACCGCGCCGGTATATGAGAGCGAAAACCGACACTTTTTCTCTTATGAACAGCTTATGGAGCTTCTGAAGGGCCGGAAAACCGAGAAAAAGGAAGGCTCCTACACCACCTACCTCTTTGAAAAAGGGCTGGATAAGATCCTGAAAAAGGTTGGAGAGGAGAGTACGGAGGTTATCATCGCCGGAAAGGCAGAGGACAAGCGGGAGACCATATACGAGATCGCGGATCTTGCCTACCATGTGATGGTTTTGATGGTGGAGATGGGCATCTCGCTGGAGGATATCCACAGAGAACTGGCCTCCCGCCATGTGATTGACAAAAAAGTGAAACAGGAGAAGATGACGTCATGATCCTCCGGGACTTTCATGTGCATACCCGGTTCAGCGACGGGAAAAACACGCCGGAGGAGATGGTCCTCGCTGCCCTGGAAAAGGGAATGACGGCCATCGGTTTTTCCGATCATTCCTACACCTTCTTTGACGAAAACTACTGTGTCCCCAGGGACAGGATCGTGGAATATCGGGACACGGTTCGGAGATTGAAGGAGAAATACAAAGACCGTATCGATGTGTTTTGCGGCATTGAGCAGGACCTGTTTTCCTGGGAAAGCACGGCAGAGTATGACTATGTGATCGGTTCGGTGCATTATCTGCAGGTGGGGGAACGTTATATCCCGGTGGATGAAAGCCCGGAGACTTTGCGATGGGCGGTGGAAACCTACTTTTCCGGGGATCCGTATGCGCTGGCAGAGACGTACTATGCTCAGGCTGCCGGCGTAGCGGAGAAGACCGGGGCGGACCTGATCGGCCATTTCGATCTGCCGATGAAATTCAACCAGAAAACCCGGCTGCTTGACGAGAACCATCCCCGCTATCGGGCGGCCTGGCAGGCAGCGGCAGACCGCCTGCTGAACAGTAAGGCTGCCTTTGAATGGAATACCGGTGCCATGTCCCGGGGATACCGCAGCGTTCCTTATCCATCCCCGGAGATCCAGGCATATCTCCGAAGCCATGGAGGCATTCTGATTCCCTCCAGCGACAGCCACCGGGCGGATACCCTTTGCTACGGCTTTGAGTTGTTTGCTCTGCAATAAACACATACCCCGGACCATGCGCATTGAACGCAGGTCCGGGGTGTTTTCAGTTCAGCGAGGTCAAGCCGGCATCTACCAGCTTCTGCAGGCTCATCAGAATGCCCAGCTTTGCGTGGGCCCAGGTCAGTCCGCCCTGGAAATACACCGCGTAGGGGGGACGGATGGGACCGTCGGCAGACAGCTCAATGGAGGAACCCTGCACAAAGGCTCCGGCGGCCATGATGACCGGGTCTTCATATCCGGGCATATCCCAGGGAACCGGGGTGGCAAAGGAATCCACCGGCGCAGCGGCCTGAATGCCCTGACAGAAGGCACACATGGCTGCCTCACTGCCCAGTTCCACCGCCTGGATGATGTCATGACGGGTCTCCTGCGAATTGGGAACGCACCGGAAACCCAGAGGCTCATAGAGATTGGCAGCAAAGATGGCACCCTTTTCCGCGCCAGCGGTCACGGTGGGAGCCAGGAAGAATCCCTGATACAGGGAAGTCATCAGCCCCAGATTTGCGCCTACTTCCTGACCCAGACCCGGTGCGGACAGGCGGAAGGCACACCTGCGGATGCACTTCTCGGTGCCGCAGATGTAGCCGCCGATGGGCGCGAGACCGCCGCCGGGGTTTTTGATCAGGGATCCCACCACCATGTCTGCGCCCACATCGGACGGTTCGATGGTCTCCACAAATTCACCGTAGCAGTTGTCCACCATACACACAATGTCCGGGCGGATACCTTTTATGAAAGAGATCAGTTCGCCGATCTGTCGGACGGAGAAGGTGGGCCGGGTAGCGTAGCCCTTGGAACGCTGGATGGTGACCAGCTTGGTCTTTTCGTTGATGGCAGCACGGATGCCGTCGTAATCAAAACCGCCGTCCTCCTTCAGATCCACCTGACGGTAGGAAACACCGTATTCCGCCAGGGAGCAGGGGCTTTCCCGGATGCCTATGACCTCCTGCAGGGTATCATAGGGAAGGCCCACAGGGGACAGCAGCTCGTCACCGGGGAGAAGGTTTGCAGAGAGGGCAACGGTCAGGGCATGGGTGCCGCAGGCAATTTGGGGGCGTACCAGGGCAGCCTCCGTGTGGAAGACATCGGCATACACCTTTTCCAGGGTGTCCCGACCCACATCGTCATACCCATACCCGGAGGTGGCCGCAAAGCAGGCGGCGCTGACACGGTTTTTCTGCATGGCGGAAATGACCTTTGCCTGGTTGTATTCCGCGATTTTATCAATGGCCGAAAAACGGCTTTGAAGCCGTTCCAGGGCGGCCTCACCGTAAGCATAGACTTCGGGAGAAATCCCCAGTGCGGCGTATGCTTCGAACATATCTTCCGTACAAATCACACCTTTTCTATCAAATTTCACAACTTCTTTACTATATAGAATTCAGCCCCGGTTGTCAAGACCGGGGCTGATGGGAAGGCGGTATTACTTTTTGCGGTTTCTGTCTCTTCCTCCGAAAATGATCAAAAGCCGCAGAAGCTGCGCAAGGGAAACAGCGGTGGCAGCAACATAGGTCATGGCAGCGGCACGCAGGGTCTTTTTCGCGCCGGACAGCTCGTCATGGGTCAGCAGATTCCCCTCGGAAATGGCTCGCAGAGCACGGCTGCTGGCATCGAATTCAACAGGCAGCGTCACAAGCTGGAACACCAGGGACAGGCCAAAGCAGGCAATGCCGATGTAAATGACCTGATAGAACGCATAACTGACGGAGGAAAGCAGCAGACCGATGAGGATCAGGGGCATTGCCAACTTGGAACCGAAGTTGGTGACCGGGATGATCATGGTCCGGAGCTTAATAGGGGCATATCCCACGGAGTGCTGTACTGCGTGGCCCGCTTCGTGGCAGGCAACACCGATGGCGGCAGCGGAGGTGGAGCCATACACATTGTCGGACAGGCGAATGGTCCTGGCGGTGGGATCAAAGTGATCCGTCAGGTTTCCGGAGACCCTGTCAATGCGTACGTCGGTAATGCCGTTAGCGGACAGAACCCACTGGGCTGCCTGTGCTCCCGTGATTCCTCTGGAGGAAAACACCCGGGAATACCGCGCAAATGTACTGTTGACATTGGAACTTGCCCACAGGGAAAGAAGAACACAGGGCAGTACCAAAACCACATACGTCCAATCGAAATACATAATAACCTCCTTATTGGGTTGACTCCATCAGCCTGTCATGGAGCAGATCGGAAATGGCCCCCCGGAAAATGGGGTATGCCTGGCTGTGAAGGGTCTCCATAGCACCTGCGGTGACATTGACAGGCACCTGACCGTTCATAAAAAGATCCAGATCAAAGATGAATTTCACTTCCCGGTCGGGAAGAACCGGATTCTGCAGCAGACCGGGACCGGCGTGGATCCTGGCGGTGCACCCGCCGGACAGAGCGATCTGACAATCGGTGCTGCAGCGGGTGGTACTGGACTCCCGAACATCCTCCTGGGAGAGAATCCCCAGATAACACGGTGAAAACAGATCCCGAAAGCCGTATTCCTCCAGCTCCATGGATTTTCGGGAGAAGATATTGACATAGCGAAGACCCACCCGATGGAAAAAGGCAGGGTGATACAGGGATATGAAAGAAGCCAGAGGCTTATCCAGCTTACCGGCGAAGGATTCCCATCGGGGATATCGGGAGCAGGAAAGGGAGATAAACCCGGAGGAGAGGCGGATCTTCCATACGCCGTCTGCTGAGGAAAACTGATGGACCTGCTCTGCAGAGGCGGCTCCGGCGGAATTGGGGGCTGCCGGGACAGGGGTCATGATCCGGCGGTACATGGGATACTCCTGACGGATGGACTCCTGAAAAGCAGCCGGCGCCTGGGTGCCGATTTCCAGTATTTCGGGGAAACGAAGCTGGCAGACCACATCCGCCAACGCATTCTTGGGATAAATACAGCGGTTTTGCGATGAAAACATGGAAATCTCACCTCACTTTGATTATTATACCCGTTTTTATGGAAAAAGCAAGGGGAAGTGAATAGGGCTTTACATAACGGGCAGAAAAAGCTATAATGGGATTCGGAGGGATCGAGTATGGCCATACTGTATTTTTTGGAGGGAATCCGGAATTCCATTCTGGATGCCTTGATGATGGGAATCACCCAACTGGGCGGCGAAGCCATCATGCTGCTGGCTGCTTTGGTGATGTTCTGGTGTGTCGATAAGTATTGGGGCTATTATCTCATTGGTGTCAGCCTGCTGGGAACCACGTTAAACCAGTTCATGAAGCTTATGTTTCGTGTTCCACGGCCATGGGTACTGGATCCGGAGTTTACCATTGTGGAGGCGGCCCGGGCAGATGCCGGCGGCTACAGCTTCCCCAGCGGTCACTCCCAAAGCGCCGTTGGGACATTCGGTGTGATCGCTGTGCTGGCACGAAAGCGGTGGGTCCGGATCCTTTCCGTGGCTGCTGCGGTTCTGGTGCCTGTATCCAGAATGTATCTGGGGGTCCATACGCCGCTGGATGTGCTGGTAGGTGCCGGTACCGCTGTATTCCTGGTGTTGCTGCTCCGTCCCGTTGGGGAAGGCAAGCACATGAAACCAATGCTGGGAGCCATGGTCGGTGCGGCTGTCCTGTTTTATGCCTTTGTTGTGCTGTATCCTTTCCCGGCGGACATGGATCCGGGAAACCTTGCCCATGGTGTCAAGAATGCCGCAGACCTTTTGGGGGCGGTCATGGGAATTGCGGTTGTCTGGATCGTGGATGAAAAGTATCTCCATTTCCGGGTGAAGGCTTCTCTGCCCATGCAGATTTTCAAGGTAGTGGGAGGGATATGTCTGACATTTCTTGTCAAATCCCTGCTGAAAGCACCCCTCAACGCCCTGTTTTCCGGTGCTCTCCTTGCCGAAGTTGTGCGGTATTTTCTGGTTGTGCTGACTGCCGGGCTTGGATGGCCCTGGATGTTTACCTGCGTGCTGAAAAAGAAGGAGGAGTAACGTGAATTACGCGGAAATCAAAAATTGCGATATTGCCAACGGCCCCGGGGTCCGGGTGAGCCTGTTTGTTTCCGGCTGTACCCACCATTGCAAGGGCTGCTTCAACGAGGTTGCCTGGGACTTTGCATACGGACAGCCCTTTACCGGGGAGACGATATCCAAAATTCTGGATATGCTGCGTCCGGACTACATCCGGGGCCTGACCCTGCTGGGCGGCGAGCCCTTTGAGCCGCAGAATCAGGCGCCCATTGTGGAACTGCTGCGCAGAATCAAGGCCGAAATGCCGGAAAAGAGTATCTTGGCATTCTCCGGCTATTTGTTCGACCGGGACATCCTGTCCGGAAAACTGGGCGATTGGGAGACCACCCGGGAGTACCTTTCCTATCTGGACGTGCTTGTGGACGGACCCTTTGTGGAAGAGAAAAAGAATATTTCACTCCGTTTCCGTGGCTCGGAAAACCAGAGACTGATCGATGTGCCCTCCAGTCTGGCCTCCGGTACAGTAGTCCTTTGGCAAGATTGGCAGGGAGACAGGAGGGGAATGCAATGAATAAAATCCGTGTAAAGAAGCTTCGCAGCGGCGCCATCCTTCCCACCTACGGATCGGAGGAATCCGCCGGTGCGGATCTGTATGCCTGTCTGGACGAGCCGCTGACGGTGGCACCGGGACAGACGGTGTGGGTGCCTACCGGCCTGGCCATGGAGCTTCCGGCGGGATATGCCGGCTTGGTATACGCCAGAAGCGGTATGGCCTGCAAGCGGGGTCTGGCTCCTGCCAACAAGGTGGGTGTCATTGACAGCGATTACCGGGGGGAGATTACCGTGGTGCTGCACAATCACGGCAGCGAGACCCAGAGCCTTTCCTCCGGTGACCGGATCGCACAGCTCCTCATCACCCCGGTAATCACCCCGGGATTTGAGCTGACCGATGATCTGTCCCGGACACGGCGGGGGCAGGGAGGATTTGGCTCCACGGGAAAATAGCTGAAACCGGGGCCGTAAGCCGAATTCGGCATTTTTATGGTTGTAAAATCAGAATGTTTTGTATATAATAAACTGGTTTGAAAATCGATAACAAATATGGAGTTTGACAATATATGAACGGTTCTGAAATGATTGGAAAATATCTGGTTCCGGGATGCCATGCCCATCTGGTAGGCATCGGCGGGGTTTCCATGCGGCCGCTGGGCCTGACGCTGAAGGGAAGGGGTCTGGTGATCACGGGATCCGATATGAATTCCTCCGGCTCCACGGCGGATCTGGAGGCACAGGGGATCCCCGTAGCCATCGGCCACCGGGC
>JAQXVF010000066.1 GCA_029224785.1 Bacillota bacterium | reverse complement strand
AAAGAATATCGCTTATATGTGCCCCGAAAAGCAACAAAAACGAGCACAACCGAGTTGCTCGGCCATGCTCATTTTAGAAGATCTTTTTGTAGCAGTGGTCTTTTTCACAGTCGCAATCCGTTCATACCGCAACACCATTTTTACACCATCTCTGTGTGGAATGGTATGGAGATATAGGAAGTTATAATATGGTTGGTTATGTGAAAAACACGCCAAAATCAAGCGATATTCGCATATATGGAGAAGCATTGAGATATAAAATCCGGTGAATCGCTGCCGATACCTAATTTCATGAATATCCGATTCTCCTTTGATCAATCCGGGATCAAATCCCATGCTTTCGGCTATTATACTACAATCCTCCGCGTTTCTCAACTCATTTTCTTCCAAAATGAACCGAAATTGGCCGCTTCCGATACTTGACAGGAAAGTGCGGATCTCTTATAATCAAAACAACGTAACAAAACGGTGTTTTATTAAATCAGGAGAGGGAAGCATGGTTTCACAGGAGATTCGGGAAGCGCTGTTTGCACTCCGGGACGAAGGCTACAGGTGTTTTCAGGCAAAGCTGATGCCCGGGGTGGAGGATAGCAGGATCATCGGTGTGCGGATGCCGGAGCTGAGGAAGCTGTCCGGAAGACTTGCCCGGCGGCAGGATGCGGAAGAGTTTCTGAAGGAGCTTCCCCATCGATATTATGAGGAGGACAATCTTCATGGCATATTGATATCCGAATGCAGAGACTATCAACGGACCATTGCCTGGCTGGAGGAGTTTCTTCCCTATGTGGACAACTGGGCGACCTGTGACCTTCTGCGGCCGAAGTCTTTTCAAAAGAATCGGAAACGCCTGGAAGGGGAGATTGAGCGCTGGCTGTGCTCGGAGAGGACCTATACCATCCGTTTTGGGATCGAAATGATTATGACCCATTTCCTGGATGAAGATTTTGATCCCAAATGGCTCCATCGAGTGTCCCTGATCCACAGTGAGGCGTACTATGTGAATATGATGTTGGCATGGTTCCATGCCACGGCTCTGGCAAAGCAGTGGGATGCCGCCATCCCGTATCTTCTGACACCGACGTTCGACAGGTGGGTGCACAACAAAACCATTCAGAAAGCGCTGGAAAGCTACCGCATTACGGATGAGCAGAAGGGTTTTCTGCGGGGACTGAAAATGGTTTGATCATGTTGAAGAGAGGCATGATAGATGGGAGAACAGAAAGATTATGAAAAGAAGGCCGGGCATTTCTACGATGAGACAGGCCTTTTGGTAAAGTATCCCGGAAAGCGTCCGCTGCGCCGGATCGTCCTGGCAAGAATCGCGGAAAGGTTTGTTTTTTCGAGAGACTACACAGAAAAAGAAGTCAATCAGATCATCAAAAGCCAGATCGCCTTTTCTGATGTGGAGTTGATCCGCCGGGAACTCTATGAAGAAGGCTTCCTTGGCCGCCTTCGGGACGGCTCGAAATACTGGAAAGAGGAAGGAAAGAATTCCGATTCCTGAGGAGGGTTCATTATGCCGCCGAAACCAAAGTGTACGAGAGAGGAAATCGCCGCTGCCGCGCTGAGCATCATAAAGGAAAGAGGCCTGCTTTCCTTGACGGCACGGGAACTGGGCAAACGCCTGGGCACCACTGCCACCCCCGTGTTTACGGTTTTCGAAAACATGGAAGAGGTCAAAATGGCCGCTCGTGAACTGGCACTGCAGGAATTTCAAGAATATCTCAGCGACTTCCGGGAGTATTCCCCTGCATTTAAGCGGATCGGAATGATGATGGTGTCCTATGGAATGTACGAGCCGGAGCTGTTCAAGCTGCTGTTCATGCAGGAGCATCGGGAAAAACAGGGCTTCCAGAACACGGTCCGGGATCTGGGAGACATTCCGGAGACCTGTGTCAGCCTGATTTGCCGGGATTACGGCATCAGCAGGGAGGATGCCGTGCTGGTATTCGAACAGCTCTGGACCTTTGCCTTCGGCCTGGGAGCCATGTGTGCCATGGGCGTATGCACCCTGCCGGAGGAGGAGATCGGCAGACGGTTGGGTACCATGTTTGCCGGGACGGTGATGGTGATCACCTCCGGGAAACTCGACCGGATGTATTCGGATGTGGAAAACAACACCGACGGCACATACCACGGGAAAAAGTTGAACCAGTTTCCCTTTGCCGAAAGCCAAGGAGAATCAATCCTGTAAAATCGGAGCAGCCCCAAAGCGGCTGCTCCGACGTTTTTATATCGTTTCGTAGATTCGGGCCAATCCGCCTTCGCTGGTTTCCCGGTACTGCTCCCGCAGGTTGATGCCGGTGTCCCGCATGGCCTTCACCACCATGTCATAGCTGATGTTCCGGGTGGTATACAGGAAATAGCTCAGGTTGCAGGCGTTCATGGCACGCATGGCGGCAACGGCATTTCGTTCAATGCAGGGAATCTGTACCAGACCGCAGATGGGATCACAGGTCAGACCCAGGTGGTGCTCCATGGCAATCTCCGCAGCGTACTCCACCTGGTCCAGCTCCAGCCCGTACATCTCTGCCAGAGCGGCGGCAGCCATGGAGCAGGCGGTGCCGATCTCCGCCTGACAGCCGCATTCCGCACCGGAGATGGAGGCGTTCTTCTTCGTAATGCTGCCAATCAGTCCTGCAGCGGCCAGACCCCGCAGGATCTGCTCGTCGGAGGCATTCCGGGTATCCTGGAAGTATTTCAGCACAGCCGGAACCACACCGCAGGCGCCGCAGGTAGGAGCGGTGACAATGGTACCGTTGTCCGCGTTCTGTTCGGCAACGGCAAAGGCGTATGCGGAGATGTGGCGGCATTCCCGCACAGGTTCCGCCTCCGTGGGGGAATGTTGGGACAGAAGAAACTGCGCCCGCCGCTGTACATTCAGCCCACCCGGAAGTGTGCCGGTCACGGAGAGACCGTCCTGGATGGCCTGTTTCATCACCTTCCAGACCTGGGCCAGATAGTCCCAGATCTCCGGGCCTTCCCTCAGTTCCACAAAACGGCTCAGTGTGGGGATATAGTTCCATTTACAGAAGCGGCTGACCTCGGAAAAGGAGTTTTCCGGATAGACATCCGGATCGTCGGCAATGGTTGATCCGGGGAACCGGATGTCGCCACCGCCAATGGACTCCGCCCGTAGGAAACCGATCTGCGTCCCGTCTTTTTCTGCGAAGAAATCCATGGTGTTGGGGTGACAGCCCTCGGGAGAGTCCCCTCCAAAGACGATCTCGGTGGGGACAGGGGAGAGCTCCTGGACCAGTACCCGGTCCGTTCCGTGACCAACACCGGTTTTGCTCAGGGAGCCGTAGAGAATCACCCGGTAGCGGTCAGCCTCCGGTGTGGAGGAACGGAAGACCCCGGCTGCACGCTCAGGACCCATGGTATGGGAAGAGGACGGTCCTTTTCCGATCTTGTAAATCTGTCGAATGGACTGCATAGACAAACCTCTCTCTGTCGTTTTCTGTCAGTATAGCAAAAAACGTTTGAAAATACAATGCGCAACCGAAAAAATATGGTTTTCCCGGGGCAGGAAACGGTGAAATCGCTTGACAGATGTGGTACAATAGAACGAGCAAACGATGAATCGAAAGGGTTGGGAGAAATGGCTAAAGAGAAAAAAGTTGAGCAGATCACCGATATGGAGGTGGACTTTGCTCAGTGGTATACCGATGTCTGCAAAAAGGCGCAGTTGATCGATTATTCATCCGTTAAGGGGATTTTTATCTACCGTCCCTACGGATACGCCATTTGGGAGAACATCCAGAAAATGATGGATGCGGAGTTCAAAAAGGCAGGCGTGGAAAATGTGTATATGCCCATGCTGATTCCGGAGAGCCTGCTGCAGAAGGAAAAGGACCATGTGGAAGGCTTCGCGCCGGAGTGTGCCTGGGTCACCTACGGAGGCAGCGAAAAGCTGGAGGAGCGCCTGTGCATCCGTCCCACCTCCGAGACCCTGTTCTGCGAGCATTTCGCCAATGTGATCCAGTCCCACAGAGATCTGCCCCTGAAGTATAACCAGTGGTGCAGTGTTCTGCGGTGGGAAAAGACTTCCCGTCCTTTCCTGCGCCACAGAGAGTTCCTGTGGCAGGAGGGCCACACTATGCATGCCACTGCAGAGGAAGCCAAGGAGTTTACGGAGCAGATCCTGAACCTGTACGCGGACTTCTGCGAAAACGTGTTGGCCATGCCGGTGACCCGGGGACAGAAAACGGACAAGGAGAAGTTCAACGGTGCCGAGGCGACCTACACCATCGAGTGCATGATGCACGACCGCAAGGCGCTTCAGGCAGGTACCTCCCACTATTTCGGTGACGGATTTGCCAAGGCGTTTGACATCACCTTTACCGATAAAAACAATCAAAAGGCCAACCCCCACCAGACCTCCTGGGGCGTGTCCACCCGGCTGATCGGCGGCATTATCATGACCCACGGCGACAACAACGGCCTGGTGCTGCCTCCCATGATCGCACCCATTCAGATCGTGGTCCTGCCTGTGGCACAGCATAAGCCCGGTGTTCTGGAGGCGGCCAATGGGCTGCGGGATCGGCTGACGGCTGCCGGGTTCCGGGTGAAGGTAGATGATTCCGACAATTCCATGGGCTGGAAGTGTGCCGAGTACGAGATGAAGGGTGTCCCCCTGCGTGTGGAGTGCGGCCCCCGGGATCTGGAGAACGGTCGGTGTGTGCTTGTCCGCAGAACCGACGGAGAAAAGACAGCCGTTGCCCTTGCCGATCTGGAGCAGGCCGCTGCAGAGCAGTTGAAGCTGGTTCAGCAGCAGATGTTCGAAAAGGCTAAGAAGAACCTGGAGGATCATATCTACGAGGCGCACAGCTTGGAGGAGGCCAAGGCCCTGCAGCAGGAGCATGGCGGCTTTATCAAGACCATGTGGTGCGGCGAGGAAGCCTGTGAGATCCGCATGAAGGAAGAGGCGGGAATGTCCTCCCGTTGTATGCCCTTTAAGCAGGAAGATCTGGGGGATGTGTGTCCCATCTGCGGAAAACCTGCAAAGAAGATGATCTACTGGGGCATCGCATATTAATCAGCATCAATGAACCCCCAATGCCATCCGGCATTGGGGGCGTTTTCAATCGGTCGTACACAGAAGCCCCGCAACGATCCGGGCCACCTGGGTCATTTCCGGGAGGGTCGTGTATTCGCTGCAGGTATGGCAGGCATGCATGGCAGAGGCTGCCACGATGCCGGAGATCCCGTGAAGTGCCAGAACGTTGTTATCGCTGCCGCCGAAGGTCGTTACCAGCTCCGTTTCCAGACCAAGAGAACGGCAGACCCGAAGATAGCGCTGAACCACGGGGGAGTCCTCCGGGGTCGCGTAGGCATGGATCATGCAGCGGTGGGTGATTTCCACCTCTGCGCCGACTTCCGCACACACCTGCCGGAAGGTTTCCTCCAGGTTCGCCAAAAGCTGCATGGCGTACGGATGATCGGTGCTTCGGATCTCCCCTTTGACCAGACAGGTCTCGGGGACGATATTGGTCAGCAGTCCTCCCTCGATGCGGCCGAAGTTCAGGGTGGCGTTGGGGGCAACCCGGCCGCTGGGGATTTTCGAGATGGCTGCGGCTGCGGCACAGATGGCGCTGATGCCCTTCTCCGGAGCAAAGCCCGCATGAGAGGATTTTCCGTTCACCGTTACCTGGAACATCAGGATAGTGGGGGCGGCAATCGCTGCGGAGCCGATAGGCCCGTCATAGTCCAGCACATAGGCTTCTTTTGCCCGGATTTTCCGGAAATCGAAGTTCAGGACACCATCGCCATAGGTTTCCTCTGCCACGGTGAAGAGAACCTCGATGGGGCGGTGGGGGATGCCCTGTTCCTCCAAAGAGGTGACGGCCTCCAAAATGGCACAGACCGCAGACAGGTCATCTGCACCCAGAATCGTATCGCCGGCAGAGTGGATCCGTCCGTCCGGTTCCAGGATTGCCTGTTTTCCTACTGCCGGAGCTACGGTGTCCATATGACCGCACAGCAGCAGGGGAGGGGCATCCAACTGCCCGGGCAGTACGGCAAAGAGATTTCCGGAATTCCCGCCGATCTTTTCTGCCACATCATCCTCTTCCACAGAAAAACCGATTTTTACCAGCCTTTGCTTGAGGGAATCCGCCATGTTCCGTTCGGAAAACGAGGGACTGTCGATGGAAACGAGCTCCCGGAAGCTTTGAAACAGCCTTTGTTGATTGATATGAGACTCCATAGCAACCTCCTGAGGGGGGATTATGTATGGAAATAGTATAGCGCATTTTCCGGAAATTGCAAGAAGGAGGCATTTGGAAGAAAAGCGGAGTTGAAGAGAAAAAACATCAAAAAGAGTATTGACAAATCAGGAGAATGTGTTATAATACAAAAGCTGATTGAAACAGCCATGGGGGTATAGCTCAGCTGGGAGCCCAAAGCTACCGTTCACATACCCCACGTTCCTCAACTTAATAGTTCAACAATTCAGCTTTTTCCGGCTTTCTCCATATATGGGGGTATAGCTCAGCTGGGAGCGCAAGTCATCAGCTAAACGACCCTGGCTTCGCAAAAATTTTCGGCGGCCTCCATCGCACTCCGTGCGATGTCGGCTTAAATTAACAAAGTTAATTTCTCGCCGGAATCGTACTCATTTCCACCACTTTTTCCGATATCCGCATTCAATATATTATAAAAAAGTTCTTAAAATTGGCAAGCCAATTTCAAGAACTTCATATATGGGGGTATAGCTCAGCTGGGAGAGCGCTTGAATGGCATTCAAGAGGTCAGCGGTTCGATCCCGCTTATCTCCACCA
>JAQXVF010000065.1 GCA_029224785.1 Bacillota bacterium | reverse complement strand
TCGCCGCCCATCACCTCCCTGGCCCATCCGGGGCCCAATGTGGGAAGCGTGGCCGCAGAGAAGCTGCTGACGCTGATGAACGGCGGCATCGCCTCCTCCGAGTCCCTGCCCTGGGAGATCCGGGAAAGGGCCAGCGGCTGAAAACAGATGTGACCGGAGTCTGCCCACGGCAGACTCCGGTTTCTTTTGCCGATTCCCGAAAAAACAGTTGACGAAACACCACAGGAAACGATACAATAAACAGGAGCATTTTCTCTGTTTTTGACAAATCGCACTTTGCCCCATGAATGAAAGGAGTGTATCCCAATGAATCCCTACTTCAGCCACGTAAAACGGAATTTTGGCTTCGGCTGTATGCGTCTGCCCATGGTGGACGGAGAGGTGGACTGCGAGGAGTTTTCCCGCATGGTAGACGCCTTCCTGGATGCCGGCTTTAACTACTTCGATACCGCCCACGGCTATCTGGACGGAAAAAGCGAAACCGCCATTCGTCAGTGTCTGACCTCCCGCTATCCCAGAGACCGCTACAGCCTGACGGACAAGCTGTCCTCCAACCATTTCTCCAAGCAGGAGGACATCCGTCCCCTGTTCATGTCCCAGCTTGCCGCCTGCGGTGTGGATTACTTCGACTTCTACCTGATGCACGCCCAGGATGCCAGAAACTTCCGGCAGTACAAGAAGTGCAAAGCCTACGAAACCGCCCTGCAGTTCAAGGAAGAGGGCCTCATCCGCCACTTCGGCATCTCCTTCCACGACAAGGCCGAGGTCCTGGACCAGATCCTCACCGAGTACCCCCAGATCGAAGTGGTACAGCTTCAGTTCAACTATGTGGACTTTGACGATGCCGGAGTTCAGTCCGGCAGATGCTATGAGGTCTGCCGCAAGCACGGCAAGCCCGTTATCGTCATGGAGCCCGTCAAGGGCGGCAGCCTGGTGACCCTGCCGGAGGCTGCCCAGAAGATCTTTGACGATCTCCACGGCGGCTCCAACGCCAGCTACGCCATCCGGTTTGCCGCCAGCTTTGAGGGCATCATGATGGTTCTGTCCGGCATGGGCAACATGGAAATGATGAACGACAACATCAGTTACATGAAGGATTTCAAGCCTCTGTCCGAAGAAGAGAGAGCAGCCGTGGACAAGGTCTGCCAGATCTTCCGCAGCCAGGACCTGATCTCCTGCACCGCCTGCCGCTACTGCATGGAGCGCTGCCCCCAGAATATCCCCATCCCTGCCCTGTTCGCCTGCATGAACGCCAAGAAGCAGTTCAACAACTTCATTTCCGACATTTACTATCAGAAGCACACCGAAGGCTGCGGCAAGGCCAGCGACTGTCTGGAGTGCGGCAAATGCGAGAAGGGCTGCCCGCAGCATCTGCCCATCCGCAGCCTTCTGAAGGACGTGGCCAAGGAGTTTGAGCACGTCTGATCCCCTCCGGGGCACAGATTCACCACAGGAGGTCAGGCCCATGTCCCTGGTATCCCTGCCCAACCCACTTCACAGCGTGGTCCGGGGATCGGAAACCTCTTTCGGCGGCTGCCAGACCTGGTCGGCAGATCCGGTCATCCGGGATGTGGGCTGCGGGGTGGTGGCAGCGGAGGACCTGCTGATCCATCTTGCCCGGCACCACGACTATCCCGGGGGACTGTTTGAGGGCCTTCCGGATCCCATTGCTGCAGAGGACTATTTTCGTCTGGCGGATATTCTGAAAAAGCGGTATTTTCCCCTGATCCCCCGTTTCGGCATCAACGGTCTGCTTTTGGCCGGGGGAATGAACCGCTGCTTCCGGAAATACCGCATCCCCCTCTCCGCATCCTGGGGGCTGACCGAAGGATCCCTGTTTCCGTCCATGGAGCTATCCCTGCGGCGGGATATCCCCGTGATTCTTGCGGTGGGACCCAACTTTCCCGCCCTTTGGCAGGACCGCCGCCTGAACCTGTACACAGAGAAGCCGGACGGGACCCTCGCTCGGAGCTGCGGCACCAAAGCCCACTATGTGACGGTCACCGCCATGGACGATGTCTGGCTGCACCTGTCCTCCTGGGGCAGAAAATACCGCATTTCCCGCCGGGAGTACCTGCAGTATATGCATTCCTGCAGTCTTCCCGTTTTCAGCAACATTCTTCACGTCCGTCCCCGGCAGAAGGAAGCCCCCGTTTCCCCTGCTGCCGGCAGGCAGGCGCCCCAATCTCATAAATAAGGAGGCAAATCTCTATGTGGAACGATATTCATACGGGGAAATACGAAGGCATGATCGCGGAAACCGTCACCATCCGCGGCTACAACGGTGATCCCGTCAACGCCTACTACTCCCGTCCCCTGGGAGACGGCAATTTCCCCGGTCTGGTGCTGATCCCCCATATGCCCGGCTGGGACGAGTACTGCCGGGAAGCTGCTCGGCGCTTCACCCAGCACGGCTATGCCGTGGTCTGTCCGGATATCTACTGCCGGTTCGGCCAGGGCAATCCTGCAGAAATCGCCGCAAAGGCCCGGGAAACCGGCGGATCCCCCGATGAGGTGGTCATGGGTGACTGCCAGGGAGCCGTGGATTTCCTGAAGGTCCAGGCCAACACCAACGGCAAGGTGGGGGCCATCGGAATGTGCTCCGGCGGACGCCATGCCTTTATGGCCGCCTGCCGTGTGGAGGGCATTGACGCCGCCGTGGACTGCTGGGGCGGCAACATCTTCGGTGAATGTACCGATCTGTCCGGCAAAAAGTACAACGCCATGGACTTTGCCAAGGATCTGAAGTGTCCGCTGCTGGGCATTTTCGGAAACGACGACAAATTCCCCACCCCCGACGAGGTGAACCGGATGGAGGCCATTCTGAAGGAACTGGGGAAGGATTATGAATTCCACCGCTATGACGGTGCCGGTCACGGGATCTGGTATTACCACACGCCCATGTACCGTCAGCAGCAGGCCATGGATTCGCAGGAGATTGCCTACTCCTTCCTGGAGAAAAATCTCCGCTGAGCCGAAGAAAAACGCACACAGGCGGCGCTATGCGCCGCCTGTGCTTTCCGATCCAAAAAACGGAGGTATGTCATGAGCGATCAGCCCCGAATTCCCTTTGCCGTCATGGCAAAGCCGGCAGGTTCCCTGTGCAATATGCGGTGCAGCTACTGCTACTATCTGGAAAAGGATGCCATCAGCACCCATCCGGAGCGGCACCGGATGCCGGACGACCTGCTGGAGACCTATATCCGCCAGTACATTGCCGGCACCACCGGACCGGCGGTATCCTTTGTCTGGCACGGAGGAGAGCCCACCCTGGCAGGCATGGAGTTTTACCGGAAGGTCATCACCCTCCAGAAGAAATATCTGCCCGCAGGCTGGAAATGCTGGAACAACCTGCAGACCAACGGCCTGTTGCTGGACGATACCTGGTGCGCATTTCTGGCGGAAAACCACTTTGACGTGGGACTGAGCATCGACGGTGCCGCATTTGTGCACGATACCTATCGGAAAGACGCTGCCGGAAATCCCACCTACGACCGGGTACGGCAGTCTGCCCTGCGGCTGATGGCCCATGGGATCCGTCCGGATCTGCTGTGCACCGTCACCTCCGACTCCGTCCGGGATCCCATTGCCGTCTACCGGGGTCTGCGGGACCTGGACACCGGGTGGATCCAGTTTATTCCCATCGTCCGCCGCCGGGAGGACGGCTCCGCGACAGAGGACTCCGTCACCCCGGAGGGCTACGGTTCCTTTCTGACGCAGATCTTCGACGACTGGCTCCTCCACGACATGGGCCGGCTGAATGTGCAGCTCTTTGCCGAAACCGGCCGGATTCTTTCCGGGGGCGAGCCGGGACTGTGCTGGATGGCCCCCACCTGCGGCAGAGTGCTGGTGGTGGAGCAGGACGGAAACGTGTACTCCTGTGACCACTTCGTCTCTCCGGAGCACCGCCTGGGCAATCTGGAAACGGACAATCTGCGGGATCTGGCCGCCCTGCCGGAGCAGGAGCGCTTCGGCAGGCGGAAACAGGACGATCTTCCGGAAAAGTGTCGAAAATGTCCCTGGCTCTCCCTGTGCAACGGTGCCTGTCCAAAGGATCGTTTCGCCGTTACCGGGGACGGGCAGCCGGGACTGTACTATCTGTGCGAAGGGCTGAGCACCTTTTTCGCCCATGCCGTTCCCAAGCTGCGCCGGGTGCTGGAAGAGCGCAGGAGAGGCATTTCCCCTGCCGCCATCATGGCGCAGCTCCGTCAGGAAGAGCAGGAAAAGTGGAAGGGCATTGGCCGAAACGATCCCTGTCCCTGCGGCAGCGGCAAAAAGGCTAAAAACTGCTGCTGGAACAAGCGTCCCTGATCCTCTGTCTACTCAAAGCGTTTTCACATAGGACTATATGGAAACATCCCCTGCGTCATCATAGGATGATGCAGGGGATGTTCCCGGAGCACGCCGCCGTAGACGGAGATGCCGCATGCCCCTTTATTCCAGTTTTTCACCAAGATCCCTGTAGCTGGATTCCAGTGAACTTTTTTTGGCAGCCAAAGACTGGGATGCCGCAACTGCCTTTACCGCCTGATCCAGGGAAAGGATCGTGCCTGCGCCAGCAATGCATCCGCCGGGGCAGCCCATTCCCTCCAGCAAATAGCCGTTGTATTTTCCCGCCTTTGCCAGAAGCATCAGCTTGCGGCAATTCCGCAGGCCCTCCGCATTGGCCACCTTCACATCCACATCCGGGTAAGTCTGGTTGATGATCTCCACCACCGCCTTGGCCACACCGCCGGCAACCGCAAATCCGCGTCCGGCAGCGGATCCCTCATTCGGATTCTCTGTAGGCACAATGCTCTTGAAATCCACTTCTTTTGCTTCAAACATTCCCTTAAGCTCTTCATAGGTCAAAACAAAATCCACATCGGAACGGATATTTTCCCGAATGGCCTCCAGCTTTTTTGCAGAGCAGGGGCCAACAAAGACCACCTTGGCATGGGGATGGTTCTGCTTTACCATGCGGGCAGTGAACACCATGGGTGTCAGCGTCATGGAAATGTAGGGAGCCTGCTCCGGGAAGAGCTTTGTCACCATGGCATGCCACGCCGGGCAGCAGGAGGTCGCCATGAAGGGCTGCTCTGCAGGAACTTTCTCCACAAAGTCCTTTGCCTCCTGTACCGCACAGATATCCGCGCCGATGGCGACCTCCACCATCTGCCGAAAACCGAGCTTTTTCATCGCTGCGTCAAAATGCGCCATGGTCACATCCTTGCCGAACTGCCGCGCCACAGAAGGGGCCGCAATGGCAATCACTTCCTCCCCGGACACGATGGAGCGAACCACCTGATAGATCTGGCTCTTATCGGCGATCGCGCCGAAGGGGCAGCTCACCAGACACTGTCCGCAGGCAACGCACTTGTCCTGATCGATCACCGCCCTGCCCTGGGCATCCTGGCCGATGGCATCCATACCGCAGGCCGCCTGGCAGGGACGCTCCAGATGGATGATGGCATGGTAGGCGCAGGCATTTGCGCACTTACCGCAGCGGATGCACTTTTCCGGATCAATATGGCTCTTTCCGTTGACAAAGGAAACCGCCCCTTTTGGACAAACCTTCTGGCAGGAGGCGGCCAGGCAATTCTGACAGTTCTCCGTTACCCGGTATTGATTCGTCGGGCACGCATGGCAGGCATAGGGAATGATGTTGATCAGAGGCGGTTCATAATACTTCTCCGCGATCGCCGCCTGATCCATCCCCTCCGTCACCAGATGGCGTTGATCCACCGGACGCAGGGGCAGTCCCATAGCCAGGCGGACACGTTCCCCGGCAATCGCCCGCTCCAGAAAGATGGATTCCCGGTGGAGCGGCCTGTCTCCAGGAACGATGGAATAGGGAATATCAATCGCATTGGAATAATCCTCTCCGGAATATGCCATTTTCGCCACTTCCCGGAATACGCTTTTCCGAATATCGGAAATCAGCGACGGTACGCCTCTCATGATTTCCCTCCTAATGTTGTATTCATTGCTTTTGTGACAATGGGAACAATGATCCATGCCACCGCGCAGCCAATCAGTGCCGTAATAAGCTGCGGGAAAGAAAACATCGTGGTAAAGGTCTTGACCTGCTGCGGCTTCAGCTCCGCAAAGCGGCACACACCCTCCACCACCAGAAAATACAGGCACAGAAATTTTGCAGACGAAGCCGCTGCCATTCCCCCTGCGGTTTTCCACAGAGGATTCTGCTTTCTTCCCGCCAGCAGCCAAAGCAGGCTGACAAACACCGCATTTCCCACGGCGATCACCGGGGTCAGCGGAAAAAACGCCGGTCCGATCCCAAGAAGAAATGCAAACAGCGGGGAAAGCAGCGCCACCGTCAGGCCGCTTGCCAGGCCGGCGCAAAGCACGCTCACTGCCAGCACCGCATTCACGCAGGAGCCGGTCACGATCTGTCCGGCAGGCTTGGTCACGCTCTGCAGGACCACAAGGAGCGCAAGGAAAACCGCCGTACGGGTAATCCATCTGATTTTTTGTTTCATTTTCATCCTCTTTCATTCTTTTTTCAGGAGTATTTTACACGTTTTTCTCCGAAATATCAACAACTCCTTCACCCAAAAACGGCACCGTTTTCCGGATTCGGCCCGTTGGGAAAAAGCAGACTGTGATTCCCCGAAGCGCATTTTTCCGCTCCTCCCGAAAATCCTCTCAAAACACGAAACCGCGGTCGGCCCTTCGGTCCGTCCGCGGTTTGGATGACGCCCTTTTTTAACCATGAAAGATACCCCTGGCGACCTTCTTCTCCCGAAAACTGCAGCAGGGGAAATTGTTTGACAGACTCCGCAAAACCAAGCGGGTGAATGGCAGGAGGAGCCGCTCCGCAGTTCTTCAGCCCGGCAGGAACCGGGCGGGTATTTCGGATATTGCAGGCGGCAGACAGGGTAGATCTGCCGCCTGCAGAACAAGGAACCGACGTCCGGGAGGAGTGGCCCGGCGTGCGTTTCCAATCATGCCCGGAAAATGACAAAAACCGGGCAGGATATCCAAACGGTGTCACCCGCCCCGGCGAAGCAGAGCCGCTTCGCCGGTTTTGGGGACGAGGAGGGGACTATGGTCAGCTTCCGCACCCTGCAACGCCAGGGCCGGCAGCAATTCCATCCAGAAATGCGCCGGCAAGGCCGAACACCCCGCCGGCGCAAGTAAGGAAGAAGCGCGCAAAACAGGCAAAAAAATCTGCCTGCTGCCAAAACCAGGCAACAAGCACAACTCAGGTCTTCCAGAATGGAAGAAACGCTTCCGGTTTCGGCAGAAACACAGGTTCCTTCCAGGTAATCTGACTTAACTCCTGCAGAGTATCACAGTGACCGACTCGCGGGGCATCTCACCCCATTCCCCCTGCGGCATTGCCGCGTGAAGAAACCCAATATTCGGTTGGAAATGGACGATAATCCATCTACACAGGTATTATAGCAGGGTTTTTCCTGTCTGTCAATGCATCTCCGGTGATTTTACCGGAAATGAACAGTCGAAATTTTGCCCGAAGGGTCCCTAAGGACCCCTCGGGCAAAAGAATACGTCTTTCGGAGCAATGCTTAGTGCGCCTTGTTGGGATCACCAGAGCCGGCGGACAGGGTCCAGTGACGATAGGTCTTGGTTGCGTCCTTGTTCTCCCGGGCCTTCTTTGCCGGCTCGGTGTACAGGCCGTACTCGTGAGCCACCAGGCACTCGGTGTAGCTGGAGTCGGTATGGATATTCCGGGGCAGCGGCACATCCTGTTCGCCCGCAAGGATATCCTGGACCTTGGCAATGTCCACGGTGTGGGCGCTGCTGCCGTCCGCCACGATCACGGCAGCGGCAACACCGGCAGCCTGGCCGGTACCCACGCACTGCGGAATCAGGTTCACATTGTCGATGGCAACGGCATCCGCAGAGATGTGACGGCCGGGAGCCAGAATGTTCTCCACCTTCTGCGGCAGAATGGCCCGGTAGGGGATCTCGATGGGGGCGTTGTCATTGAGGGTATCCACGGTGCAGTGCCATGCGATGCAGTCCTCATGCTCCTTGGGGAATGCCCAGTCGTTGGCGGAGATCACGTGCTCGCCCACGATCCGGTGAGAGCCGCGGGTGCCGAGCTGAGGAGCCACGTCGTACAGGAACGCGTCCTTGAAAATCTCGGGGCAGGCGGTCTTGTAGTAATCCAGCACTTCCCGGAGCTTCAGGCGGGTGCCCATTTCGGTGGCGGTCTGATCCTTGATCTTGGAGCAGTCCCGCTTGGGCTGCCAGTTGTTGACCCAGCTCACATCGTCGGTGGGGCCGGCGATGATGCCGTTGCGGAAGCCATGGATCTTGGTCAAACCGGCGGCCAGGGCCTTTGCCTCGTCCGGATGGGTGGCACGCCACTGGGAGTATGCCCGGTTGCTGAAGCCGCCGATGCGGTATACCAGAGCGGTGGAGGAGCAGCGGCAGTCGTCATCGATGGCGGAGGAAGTGGGCGCGCCGGACAGGCGGCACAGGTCGGCGTCGCCTGTGGCATCAATGACCACCTTGGCCAGAACTGCCAGACGGCCTTCCTTGGACTCGCAAATAACGCCCTTGCAGACGTTGCCTTCCATAATGGGCTTTACGCCCCAGCTATGATACATCACGCGGATGGAGTCGCTGAGCTCGTTGAGCATCACGTCCATCTCGATCTTCAGCTGAGTGGGATCCAGCATGAAGCCGTGGCAGACACGCTCGGGCTTGATGCGGGTTGCACCGCCGAAGGGGCCCCAATACTTCACCAGCAGCGGATCCAGAGAGCCGGCCAGATCCACGGAGGGACCCATCACTGCGCCGGGGATCTTGGCAAGGCGGGTAAACCACTCCTCCTGAATGCCCCGGACATAGGTCTTTTCATGGAAAGACAGGCTGGGGATCAGCAGCACATAGCCGCCGGTGACATCGCCGCCGCAGTAGCCGTAGCGTTCCATCAAAATCACGTTTTTGCAGCCCGCACGGGCAGCGGCAACGGCTGCGGAATGGCCGGCGGCACCGCCGCCAACGACCAGCACGTCGCACTCGTCATATACAGGGACAGTGGTCTGCGGCTCCAGATAGGTTTTTGCAGTCATGTTTGTTCCTCCTGACATTTTTTCTGATACATGGGTCGGATCATACTACCATGAGTCCATAGTATCAAATTTCTTGACACAGTGCAAGAAAAATATGGATTTGAAACCGTAACATTTTTACGATTTATACAAAACAATTCCATTGCGATAGGCACGCATCCAAAAAAGAGGATCCGCAAATGCGGATCCTCCCGAATGTTTGGGTTATTTTACCTTTTTCATGGTGAAGCTGCCATTGCTTGCCCGGAAGGAACTGATGACCGTTCCGGCGGTGCACAGCAAGGTCAGGAAATACCCCACGGCAAGGTCCTTAAAATAGGCGCCGCTCAGCTCGCAGGCCTCCAGGATCTCTCCCAGCCCCTGGTAGCAGTCAAAGAAGCCGTATCCGTAGTCCTTCAGGCCGTCATACGCAGCCCAGGCCCAGGCCAGCTTATTGGCCAGAAACACGCTGCCCAACATCACCAGCAGGCAGATTACCACGCCCTTGCGGTCCAGGGCGCCGCCCAGCTTTTCATAGCCCTTCAGCGACAGCACCGCCATCACCAGTCCGGAAATACCTGCTATGTACCCCAGCCGGTACACCAGGATCCAAACCACGATACCGGCCAGGCAGCCCAGCATGGCTCCCACCAGTCCGGGCAGCAAGCTGCTCTTCTGCGCGCGGATCTCCTCCTGTCGGCCTTCCAGCCCCTGCCGTACCTTCTGTGCACACTCCGGGCACAAAAGGGAATGCCTGCCGTTGACCAGATACAGCTCCCGCGGCTGCTCCACTGTGCCGCACTCCATGCAGCCGGAGACGTAATACCTGCCCCGCAGGAACTCCACCACCTGGGAAACCACGGGATTGATCATTTCCGGGTATTTGCGCATCGTGCCGGGGAGCTGCATTACGATGGATACGGTACAGTCGGACACTTCCGCGGCTGTGATCTTCCGATTCTCCGCCTTCATGGTGTCCAGCAATCGGAGCAAATCCAGCCGGTAGGTGTCATCCTCCCGATGGGCGCTGATCTGGATCCACAGTCCCTTCTGCCGGTTGGCAACCTGGTCGATGATCACCTGGAACCCCCGGTAATTACCTGCAAGGAACGTCTTATTGTCCTCCAAACAGCCGTCCAGAATCCGGGGCAGGATCTTTTTGCTCAGCATAGTTTCCTCCTTTTCTCCTCTTTTCTCCCTTGCCCTTCTTTGCTCCGCTTATTCCCATTCGTTGCAAGGACTTGCACATTAAGCAATTTTGTTTAGAAGATATTGTGCCTGCTGTTCTGATTATTTTGATTACCCATATTATCTTAGCTGTACGATGGATGC
>JAQXVF010000064.1 GCA_029224785.1 Bacillota bacterium | reverse complement strand
GCCCATGGGAGTTGCGGCATTGCCGAGCCCCAGCAGATTGGCGCAGAGATTGCCGGAAAGGGAGCCGGCAAGGGCAGAATCATCCCGGCTGGAGGGGAAAAGGTGCTGCAGCAGCGGCTTCATCCATCGGGCAAGCAGGGCCGTGATGTCTCCCTTTTCCAGCACCCTGCCCACACCGGACCAGAGGCACAATGCTCCGGCGATGGAAAGAGCAAGGGCGATGCCGGACTGGGCCCCGTCCAGAACGGAGGCGGACAGGGCAGCCTGGTTCCCGGTGGCGGCGGCGCAGAGAACGGACAGCAAAACCATTCCCGTCCATATGTAGCTCATGATCATGGACATCCCTCCTGCCCTATGCTATGACGGATTCGCAGGGAGTATTCACCGGGAAAAAACCGCGGAAAACGACAAAGTGCCCGTTTTCTCGGAGGGTATCCGAAAAACGGGCACGGTTATTTATTCATCTTTCAGGGAGAGGGCGGCGTCATATACCACGTTTTTTGGAAGCGAAAGCTCCGCTGCGGTCTGACGGATGGCATCCTTCCGGCTGAGCCCCTGGGTCATAAGCCGGGAGACCATTTCCGCGGCGTCCCCGGCAGATGCCCCTTCGGCGGCATCCTCCGGCGCGCCGGCCAGGACCAGGACGAATTCCCCTCTGGGAGGATCGTCGGCATATTTTTCTATGGCGCCTGCCAGGGTGGTGCGGATCACCTCTTCGTGGATCTTGGTCAGCTCCCGGCACAGGCTAATGGGCCTGTCCGGGCCGAAAACGGCGGCCATATCCTCCAGAGTGTTCCGAAGCTTGTGGGGGGCTTCGTAAAAAACCATGGTGCGGCGCTCGGCTCTGAGGCTTTCCAGATGCTCCCGGCGGCTTTTCTTCGCCGTGGACAGGAAGCCTTCAAAGCAGAACCGGCCGGTGCTCTGACCGGAGATGCTCAGAGCGGTGATGACGGCACAGGGACCGGGAATGGCGCATACTGTCACACCGGCCTGGGCACATTGCTTCACCAGATCCTCTCCGGGGTCAGAAATGGCGGGGCTTCCGGCATCGGAGATCAGGGCGCAGGTCTCACCGGCCAGGATCCGATCCAAAATCAGCCCCCCTTTTACAGCCTTGTTGTGCTCAAAGTAGCTGACAAGGCTTTTTTTGATGCCCAGATAGTTCAAAAGCTTCAGGCTGACACGGGTGTCCTCTGCAGCGATAAAGTCCACCGATTCCAGCACCTGCCGGCACCGGACGGAAATATCGCCCAGATTTCCGATGGGCGTGGGAACGAGATAAAGCATACCAGGCATGGGGACTGCCTCCTACAAATGATAAATGGCGCGGTATTCCGGGGTTGGGGTGTCGTCGGAGGAAAAGAGGGTCAGCTCCTCCCAGGAAAGCCCCGGCTTGCCGCCTTTGCGGCATTGCAGAAGCATCAGACTCACCGGGGCTTCCGGCCTGTGCCGGACCAGCCGCATCCGTTTCGGCTCCATACCCGCCTGACAGGAAAGATGGCAGATCTGGGCGAGCCGTTCCGGTCGATGGACCAGAAAGAAGTCTCCTCCGTACCGCAGGCAGCGGGCAGCAGTGGAAATCAGGTCCTCCAGGCTGCACGCATCCTCTCGCCTTGCCGTGGGGAGGCTGCGGCTGGCAGGACCGCCGGAAAAATAGGGTGGGTTGGAAACACACACCCGGAAATCTCCCGGGGGCATATCCCGCAGATCTCCGCATATACTGGATAACCGGGCGGATAGACCGTTGCGGGCAATGTTCTTCAGCGCCATGGCGTGAGCCTGTGGGTCCAGTTCCACACCGGTGACGGTACAGCCGGGATCCTTGGCACAGAGCAGAAGACCCAGGGTACCGCAGCCGGAGCCCAGATCCAGAACGGCGGATCCTTTCGGCAGCCGCACGAAATCCGCCAGCAAAACAGAATCGGTGCTCAGGGGAAAGGCGTTGGGGGAGAGGTCAAGGGTAAAGCCGTTGGATAGCAGCTCCATAATTCCTCCGAAAAAAGCAGCCTGCACAGCCGAAAGCCGGCCGCGCAGGCATTTGCAGATTCTGAGAATCAGCCTTCCTCGATCGCTTCGACGGGGCAGTTGTCGGCGCAGGTACCGCAGCTGACACAGACATCAGCATCGATTACGTACTTGTCTTCGCCCTCGGAGATTGCCTCGACGGGGCAGTTGTCAACGCAGGTTCCGCACTTGACACAAGCATCGGTGATGTTGTAAGCCATGAAAATCCCTCCATATCTGTGTGATAGTGTGCCGCACGCTGCGGCTCAGTTATATATTAGCATGAAATTCCCAAATTGCAATCCTTTTTGCAAAAGAGTTTGTATATTTTTTGCCGGTCCGGGGAGAATCGGAAATCAGGAGGTGAGCGTGTGCGTTATGACGAGGAGGCGGAGTATTTGGTGCTTTCCGCCGCCGGAAAGGCGAGAAAGCTGGGGCACAGCTTTGTGGGCAGCGTTCACCTGCTGCTGAGCCTTTCCGAGCAGAACTCCGAAGCCGGCAGGTTGCTGCGGCAATTCGGGGCAGAGCCGGAGCTGATTACGGATCTGCTGTGTGCCGGCTGCGGCATGGGAACCCGGGACCTGCCGGTTGCCCAGGGGATGACGCCTGCGCTGCATCGAATCCTCCGGGGGGCGGCCAGCGAGGCGGTGCTTTCCGGACAGAAACGGATCGGACCGTGGCATCTGCTGCTGTCCCTGCTTAGACGGGATGACTCGGAAGCGGCAAGGCTTCTGGACATGACCGTGGCGGATCGGGAGCTGCTCTTTTCGCTGACGGTGGAGATCATGTATCAGGAAACGTCATCCAAACGAAAAAAGGAGGGTTTTGTTACGAAACTGCTGGAACAGTTCGGAGAGGATCTGGTGGCCAAGGCGTCTTCCATGGACCCGGTCATCGGCAGGGAACGGGAGATCGACATGGTTATCGGCATCCTCAGCCGGAAAAACAAGAACAATCCTGCCTTGATCGGGGAACCCGGGGTGGGAAAAACCGCCATTGCCGAGGGACTTGCCCAGCGGATGGCCTCCGGTCTGGTGCCGCCGCAGCTTAAGGATAAGCGGCTGTTCAGCCTGAATATGGCCAATTTAGTGGCAGGAACCAAATACCGGGGGGAGTTCGAGGAACGTCTGCGGGACGTACTGGCGGAGATCCGCCGCAGCGGGGATGTGATCCTGTTCATGGACGAGATGCACACCATGATCGGCGCCGGTGCTGCGGAAGGTGCCATCGATGCCGCCAATATCTTCAAACCCGCTCTGGGCCGGGGAGAGCTGCAGATGCTGGGTGCCACCACCCTGAATGAATACCGGAAATATGTGGAAAAGGATCCTGCACTGGAGCGGCGGTTCCGGCCGGTGATGGTTCAGGAGCCGGATGCCGCCACCACGGAATCCATTCTGAAGGCTCTGAAGCCGGGACTGGAGCGTCATCATCATATCCGGATTTCCGAGGAGGCAATTTCTCAGGCGGTGAGCTTATCGGTGCGGTATCTTCCGGAGCAGTTTTTGCCGGACAAAGCCATCGATCTGCTGGACGAGGGAGCGGCCCATGCCCGAATGGCGGAAATGGGAAACGGAATGAGCAATGCCGCAAGGCTGGATCTGGAAAATGCCCTGCACCAGGCGGTCCGGGAAAGCAGGTTTGAAAAGGCGGCGGAGCTGCGGGACCGGATGCAGCGGATGACGGTGACGCCGGACGGGAAGCGGCCCCGGACGGTCACGGGGGCGGATATCGCCTGGGCTGTATCCGCCAGAACCGGGATCCCCACGGGCAAGCTCACCGCCAGCCGAAGGGAGCAGCTCCTGCACCTGGAAAAAGCCCTGTCGGAAAGCGTCATGGGCCAGCCGCAGGCGGTGGCTTCCACGGCGGATGCCATTCGCAGGGGCTTTTCCGGTATCCGGGATGAAAACCGGCCGGCGGTATCCCTGCTGTTTGTGGGAAAGACCGGTGTGGGAAAAACGGAGATGTGCCGCGCCCTGGCGGAGGAGCTGTACGGAAGTCGGAAGAGCATGATCCGGCTGGACATGACCGAGTATATGGAAAAACAGTCTGTCTCCCGGCTCATCGGTGCCCCGCCGGGATATGTGGGCTATGAAGAAGGGGGGAAGCTGACGGAGGCAGTGCGCCGGAGGCCCTATTGTCTGGTGCTGTTCGACGAAATCGAGAAAGCCCACCGGGATGTGCTGGGGATCCTGCTGCAGATCATGGAGGAAGGGACTCTGACGGATTCCAATGGCCGCAGCGTCAGTTTCAAAAATGCGGTGGTGGTCATGACCTCCAATGCCGGAAGTGAAAAACGGGGGGATGGCCTGGGGTTTCTGCCGGGGGAGGATCCTGCTGCGGAGTCCCTGCGGGAGTATTTCACCCCGGAGTTTCTGGGACGGCTGGACGGCATCGTCCACTTCGGGCTGCTGAGTCCCGAGGCCATGGGAAAAATTGCCGCGAAATACCTGGACCAGTTGGGCGGCAGACTTCAGCGCATGGGAATGCGATTTTTCTACACGGAGGAGGCCGTCCGCCGTCTGGCGGAGAAGGGAAAAGGCGCAGACGGGGCAAGAGGAATCCGGAAGGTGGTGCAGGAGAAGGTGGAAGGCCCCCTTTCGCTGATGCTTTTGGAGGAACGGCGGAAGATCACCCGGGTTTCCCTGGGAGAAGCGGGAGGAAAACTCTGCCTGGAGTGCCTGTGAATATGCCCCTATATTGGAACGGATGTTCTAATATAGGGGATTTTTGTGATTTTTCCATATTTTTTCTGTTGGATTTTGCGGAAAAAGATTGATTTTTCCAGAGGATTACAGTATACTGTCAGTAAGTGGTGTAAAAGGGCAGTAAATTGGAGTAAATGGGAGGTGAAGGCAGTGATCGGCAAGTATCCGGCGCGTCTGGACGACAAAAACCGCTTCTTCGTTCCGGCGAAGCTGCGGGAAGAGCTGGGCGAGACATTCTATGTGACGCTGGGTGTCAACTGCGGTCACAGATGCCTGACCGCCTACACGTCTGCCGATTGGCAGGAGCTGAACAACCGCTATAACGCCCTGCCGCTTTCCCAGCGCAGCGGGGCTACCAGTCTGATCTTTATGAATGCGGTGTGCTGCACACCGGACCGCCAGAACCGGTTTTCCCTGACCCGGTTCCTGCTGGATTATGCAGGGATCACCGGGGATGCGATGATTGTGGGCCGCGCCGGCCAGGCGGAGATCTGGGGCGCAGCGGAATATGATGCCTTTGAAACCGAGAATCTCACGCCGGAGAAGCTGCTGTCCTCCCTGGAGGCCATCGGCCTATGACGGAATTTCACCATGTCTCCGTGCTGCTGCAGGAATGCATTCAGGCGCTGAACATCCGCCCCGACGGGATCTATGTGGACGGTACCCTTGGGGGCGCCGGACACTCCAGTCAGATTGTCAGCAGGCTCACATCCGGTACGCTGGTGGGCATTGACCGGGACCCGACGGCCCTGAAGGCGGCGGAGGAACGTCTCTCTCCCTGGAAGGACCGGGTCCGGCTGGTACACGCCAATTTCTGTCGGCTTTCCCAGGTGCTGGATGATTTGAGTATCCCCGGGGTGGATGGCATTTTGCTGGATCTTGGGGTGTCTTCCCCACAATTGGATGACGCCAGCCGGGGATTTTCCTATATGGCGGATGCGCCGCTGGATATGCGGATGGACCATCAGGATGCCCTGTCGGCCCATACCGTGGTCAACACCTGGTCTCAGGAGGAGCTGACCCGGATCCTTTACGACTACGGCGAGGAGCGGTTTGCGCCCCGGATTGCCGGAGCCATCTGCCGCAGACGGGAGGAAAAAACCATCGATACCACATTGGAGCTGGTGGATGTGATCCGTTCCGCCATGCCGGCCAAAGCGCTGCGGGAAAAGCAGCACCCTGCCAAGCGGACCTTTCAGGCCATCCGGATCGCGGTAAATGACGAGCTCGGTTCCGTGGAGCGGGTGATGGACGATGCCATTGCCCGGCTGAATCCGGGAGGACGGCTGGCGATCATCACCTTCCACTCTCTGGAGGATCGGATCGTGAAAACCGGAATGGCCCGGGCAGCCCAGGGCTGCACCTGCCCGCCGGAGCTGCCGGTCTGTGTCTGCGGGAAGAAGCCCCAGGTGAAGATCCTTACCAAAAAACCCATCGTCTCCGGTGACGAAGAACTGGAGCGCAACCCCAGAGCCAGAAGCGCAAAGCTTCGTGTCTGTGAAAAACTTTGAACCCGAAAGGAGGGGCGGCTATGGCACGAAATCCGGATATCCGGTACATCAATTCTTACGCGGAGGGCAGCGCAGCCCGTGTGCTGGAGCCGACCCCCAGAAAGAAGAAGGCCGTTCTGCCCCGTGCACCCAAGCGGAAGGTTCGGGTAGTTGCCCTGGACATCACTGCGGTGGGCGGAATTGTGATGGCGGTGCTGCTGGCAGTGACGCTGCTTTATGGTTTGGTGCAGCTTCAGCATGTGCAGCAGCAGACCGAGGACATGGAACGCTATGTGTATGCGCTGCGGAATCAAAACGCGGAGCTTCGCTTTGAGTATGAAAACAGCTATGATCTGGAAGAGGTTCGGAAGCTGGCAGAGTCTATGGGATACGTCCCTGCGGATGCCCTGCAGAGCCAGGACCTGGTGATTCCGGAGGTGCAGGAAGCGCCGTCGGTGCCTCTATGGCAGAAAGTGGCGGATTTCTTCCGGGATCTTTTCGCATAAATCCGGATTCGGCTAATAAAATTAGGATAAAGGACACAATGGGTAGTGGGGGCAGCTCTACTGCCCATTGATAGCCTAAAATCCAATTTGAAAGGCCGGATGCGCTTGAGAAAAAAGCGGGAATACGGTCGTCTCCGGCAGGACAGCGGTCATCACCGCAGGATTCTGGCAGTGATGGCCGTGCTGGGGGTGGGGGCGTTTCTGCCCATCTGTGTCCAGTTGGGAGCGCTGATGGTGGGGGACTTTTCCCGGTATGCGGAGCTTGCCCTGCGGAACCAGACACGCAGCACCTCCGTCAGCGGGGACCGGGGCATTCTCTATGACCGGAATATGAACATTTTGGCCTGCTCCCAGGGCGTGGAAAACGTGTACCTGGACCCCCATGAGCTGTCCCAGTCCAAGGCGGACATCCCGGCTATCGCTGCCTTTTTGGGAGAACTGCTGGAATTGGACCCGTCTTGGATCGAAGAGCAGGCAAAGGACAAGACCAAGCGGTACAAGCAGGTGGCAGCCCGGATCGATGAGGAAACCGGGGGGAAGATCCGTGCCTACATCAACAGTCAGGGAATCTCCGGCATCCACCTGGAGCCGGGCACCAAGCGCTATTACCCCTACGGCAGTCTGGCGGCACAGGTCATCGGCTTTACCAATGCCGGCGGCGACGGCTGCGAAGGGGTGGAGGCGGCTTATGACAGCTTTCTGTCCGGGAAAACCGGGAAAGTGATCACCACCAAGGGCAACAACGAAATGGATATGCCCTTTTCCTATGAAAAATATGTCTCCTCCCAGCAGGGCTGCAGCGTGATCCTGACGCTGGATGCGACGGTGCAGAGCTGTCTGGAAAAGCAGATGGAGGCGGCCATTGCCCGGTATGACGTGAAAAACGGGGCCTTTGGCATGGTGATGAACGTGAACACCGGGGAGATTCTGGCCATGGCCACCCTGGGAAGTTATGATCCCAACGATTACCAGACCGTGGCGGACGAAAAGGCGGCAGCGGAAATCGAAGCCCTTCGGCTTGCCTATCTGGCCTGTCCGGAGGGAAGCGAGGCCTACGATGCGGGAAAGGCCGCCTATCAAAGCGCCCTGCAGGCGGCACGGCTGAAGCAGTGGAGGAACCGCTGCATTTCCGACGGATATGAGCCGGGTTCTACCTTCAAGGTAATTACCATGGCTTCGGCGCTGGACTGCGGAGCCATCGATCTGAACACGAATTTCTACTGCCGGGGGGCGGAGCACATCCCCGGACGTTCCCAGCTTCTGCACTGCTGGCGGTCTGCCGGACACGGAGCCGAGCAGACACCTCAGGCTCTGCAGAACTCCTGCAACATTGCCTTCGCCCACATCGCTCTGAAGCTGGGAGGGGACCGGTTCTATGACTATGTCAAGAACTTCGGGATCCTGGAGAAGACCGGTATCGATCTGGCCGGGGAGAGCAAAGGGGTCTTCTTTGACAAAGCCCTGGTGACCAACACCGAAAAATGGGGGACAGCCTCCCTGACCTCCGGATCTTTTGGACAGACGTTCAAGCTGACGCCGCTGCAGTTGGTCCGGGGCATTGCCGCAGTGGTCAACGGCGGTACTTTGCTGGAACCGTACATCGTATCGGAAGTGGTGGATGCCGACGGCAACACGGTGCTCAAGCAGGAACCCACGGCCCTGCGGCAGGTGATCTCGGAGGAGACCTCCAAAACCATGTGCAGCCTGATCGCTTCCGTGGTGGAGGAAGGAACGGCAAAAAATGCCAAAACTCCCGGCTACAGCGTGGGAGGCAAAACAGGAACCAGCGAAAAAATTGACGTTTTCGATGAAAACGGTCAGCGGGTTACGGATAAGATTGTGTCATTTGTGGGGATTGCCCCCATGGACGATCCGGAGTATATTGTATTGGTAGCGCTGGATACTCCGTCCCGGGAGACCGGGATCTACATTTCCGGCGGCGTAATGGCTGCCCCGACGGTGGGAGCGGTGATGGCAGATATTCTCCCGTATCTGGGAGTTCGCCAGAGCTTCGGAGAAGAGGACAGAAAGGGACAGCTTTTTGTTCTGGAGGATTACACCGGCCTGACGGCAGACCAGACGGAAAAACGGCTGAAGCAGTCCTATCTGTCCTGCCGAAAGGTGGGGGACGGAGACCTGGTCACCGGGCAGATCCCGGCGGCAGGCCAAAGTGTCCCGGGGGAAAGCGAGATTCTGCTGTATTTCGGAGAAACTCCGGATCAGACCATGGTGACCATGCCGGATTTCCGGGGGCTGACCCCGGATCAGGCAGAGAGCCTGGCAGGATCCTTTGGACTATACATTCTTGCGGCGGGAAATCCCAGCCAAACGGCGGTGGCGGCGGAACAATCCGTCGCTCCCGGGCAGACGGTTCCCACCGGATCCACGGTAACGCTCATCTTTGCGGATATGCATGCGGCAGACTGAGCGGGAAGGAGATACAATGAAGCTGAAAGCATTACTCAGTGACGTATGCGTCAGGGAGGTCCATGCGGATCCGGAGACGGAGATCCGCAGTGTGGCCTGTGACTCCAGAAAAGTCAGTGAGGGCGCTCTGTTTGTAGCAGTAGAGGGCTTTTCCTCCGACGGAAACCGGTTTATCCCCATGGCCCTGGAAAAAGGGGCGGCGGTGGTGGTGACAGCCAAGCGGCCGGAAGGGGATATCCCCTATGTACTGGTGGAGTCGGACCGTATGGCTCTGGCAAAACTGGGCATCAACTGGTACGGCCATCCGGCGGAGAGTATGACCATGATCGGCATCACCGGCACCAACGGCAAAACCTCCAGCACGCTGCTTTTGAAACAGGTGCTGGAAAAGACCCGTGGATGGAAGGTGGGCCTCATCGGCACCATGGCCAACATGATCGGCGGCGAGGTGATCCCCACGGACCGGACCACCCCCGAAAGCCTGGAGCTGCAGGGATTGTTTGCACGGATGCGGGATGCCGGCTGCGATTGCTGTGTGATGGAGGTTTCCTCCCATGCGCTGGCGTTGGACCGGGTGGGGGGTGTCCGTTTTGATGTGGCTGCCATGACCAATCTGACCGAGGATCACCTGGATTTCCATAAGACCATGGAAAGCTACTGCGATACCAAGGCGCTGCTGTTTTCCCGGTGTGGCAAAGCGGTGCTCAACGAAGATGACGGGTGGTACGGCAGAATCCGGGAAAAGGCAACCTGCCCGGTGCTTACCGTGTCCGCCCGGCAGGGCGGGGACCTGCAGGCAAAGGATGTGGTGCTGCGGGGAGACGGAGTCCGATTCACTGCCTGCTGCCGGGGAGAAGAGGAGAAGGTATACCTTCCCATCCCCGGAAAATTCACGGTATACAATGCCCTGACGGTGCTGGGAATCTGCCTGTCGCTGGGCATTTCCCTGGGGGAGAGCGCCCGGGCACTGGGAACGGTATCCGGAGTCCGGGGAAGGGTGGAGGTAGTGCCCACGCCGGGGAAGCCTTATACGGTGGTCATCGACTATGCCCACACCCCTGACGGACTGGAAAACGTGCTGTCCTCCATGAAGGAACTGTGCCGAGGCAGATTGATTGCCGTGTTCGGCTGCGGCGGAGACCGGGACCCCATCAAACGCCCCATCATGGGGAAAATCGCAACGGAAATCGCGGACTACTGTATCGTCACCTCCGACAACCCCAGAACCGAGGATCCGGCTGCCATCCTTTCGGATATCGTTGCCGGGATCGATGGGGAGTGCAACGGGTATGAAGTGGTGGAAAATCGGCGGGAGGCCATCCGCAGAGCCATGGAAATGGCAGGAGAAGAAGATTTGATTGTACTGGCCGGAAAGGGACACGAGACCTATCAGGAAATCCATGGGGTGAAGTATCCCCTGGATGAACGGGAAGTCGTGGCGGAGATTCTGGCAGGAACGAGGGAGTAACATGGGTAGAATTACGTTGGAAGAGGCGGCTCGCTGGTGCGGCGGCCAAGTGGAAGAGAAATATGCGCAGGTGTCCTTCTTCGGGGCAAGCAATGATTCCCGGAGCCTTCAGCCCGGTCAGCTTTTCCTGGCGCTGCAGGGACAGCGGGACGGACACGATTTTATTCCCCAGGCGCTGGAAAAAGGAGCCGCGGCGGTGCTCTGCACCCATGTGGACGGAGATTACCCGGCCATTGTGGTGAAGGATACCCGAATTGCCCTGGGGGACATTGCCCGGGAGGAGCGGAAACGCATCGGCATGAAGGTGGTGGGCGTCACCGGTTCCGTAGGCAAGAGCACCACCAAGGAGATGATCGCCGGCATCCTGGAGACCACCTACCGCACCGCCAAGACCCCGGTGAACCACAACAACGACATCGGAGTGCCTATGGCGATTCTGGGAATGCCGGAGGACACCCAGGTGGCGGTGGTGGAAATGGGCATGAATCATTTCGGAGAAATGGCATACCTGACCTCCATTGCCCGGCCGGATTATGCCGTCATCGTCAATATCGGCACCATGCACATTGAACATCTGGGCTCCGTGGAGGGGATCCTGCAGGCCAAGCTGGAGATCCTGGAGGGGATGCAGCCCGGCAGTAAGGCATTTTTCAACGGTGACGACCGGATGCTGCGAAACGCCAGAGTGCCGGGGGACATCTCCGTCCGGTTCTACGGCTGCCAGTCGGCAGATTGCTGGGTCCGGGGCAGTGAGGTGAAAGAAGAAACCGGCATGATTCGTTTCCGGGTCAGATGCCCCCGCAGTGAATTTGCCGTCAGTCTGGAGCTGGAGGGCACCCATTTCGTCACCGATGCCCTGGCGGCGGTTGCCGTGGGCATTGAACTGGACGTGCCGGAGGACAAGATCCGGGGAAGCCTCAGCAACTTCCGGAATATGGAGGGCCGACAGGAGATCTTTGAGGCCAAGGGCTTTACCATCATCAAGGATACCTACAATGCCGGTCCCGAGTCCCTGGCGGCTGCGCTGATGGTGCTGGGCAAGCGGCAGGGCAGAAAGATCGCCGTGCTGGGGGATATGCTGGAGCTGGGCTCCTGCTCCCAGGCGGAGCATTACCGTATCGGACGGATCGCTGCGGAGCAGGCAGACGGCCTGCTGGCTTACGGAAGACACGCCTGCCGCATGGTGGCAGGTGCCATCACCGGGGGAATGCCGGATCCCATGGCCAGAAGCTTTACCGAGCAGAAGGATCTGGTCAAGATGCTCAAGCGCATGGCCCGGCCCGGGGACGTGCTGCTGTTCAAGGGCAGCCGGGGAATGCATATGGAGCTGGCCCTGGAGCAGTTTCTGCAGGATGACTGAGAGAATCGGAGGAAAAAGAAATGACAAGAATACTGGTGACGGCACTTTTCTGCTGCCTGCTCTCCGGAGGCATCGGCTATTTGCTGCTGCCACTGCTGCGGGCGCTGAAGGCGGGACAATCCGTCCGGGAGATCGGACCGACCTGGCATAACAGCAAGGCCGGAACACCGTTGATGGGTGGCTTGATGTTCATTTTTGCAACGGTTCTGTGCCTGCTGTTCAATATCCCCGTGATGAAGGACTTCACGGTGTTCTATGTGCTGATTCCCGGCCTGTGCTTTGGTCTTGTGGGCTTCCTGGACGATTTCTGCAAGGTGAAATACAAGCGGGATCTGGGCTTGACGGCTCTGCAGAAGGCCATGCTGCAGATGGCGGTGTCCGCCGTGTACCTGTATGTGCTCTACCGAAGAGGAACGCTGACCTGTGATCTGTACATTCCCTTTGTGGGCGTGACGGTGTATATCCATCCGCTGGCCTACCTGTTTTTTGCCATGTTTGTCATGGTGGGGTGCGTCAATGCAGTGAATCTGACTGACGGCATTGACGGCCTGTCCAGCTCCGTAACCATCCCTGTGATGGTGTTCTTTGCTGCCTATGCCGTCTGCAGCGGGAAGCTGGACCTGGCGCTGCTTCCCGCCTGCCTGGTGGGAGGATTGGCAGCCTACCTGGTGTATAACTGGCACCCGGCCAAGGTGTTCATGGGGGACACCGGATCGCTGTTTCTGGGGGGCGTGGTCTGCGCCCTGGCATTTGCCCTGGATATGCCCCTGGTGTTGATTTTTGCCGGGTTCGTGTACCTGATGGAGACGCTGTCCGACATCATTCAGATCACCTATTTCAAGCTGACCCACGGAAAGCGGATTTTCAAGATGGCTCCCATCCACCACCATTTCGAAATGTGCGGGTGGAAGGAAGAAAAGATCGTACTGGTGTTTGCTGCAGTGTCTGTGCTGATGTGCATTGTGGCCTGGCTGAGTGTGAGGGCGCGCCTGTAAAGGAAAGGAGAGCCTATGGCGTCACGGAATGTGATTGCCAAAGAGAACCGCCGTGAGAAACCGGACGGCGTGGATGTTCCTTTTTTGATTCTGATTCTGATGCTTCTGGGTGTGGGGCTTACCATGCTCTATTCTGCCAGCTATGCCCAGAGCGAATACGATACCGGCTATACGGTTTCCACCCGGTATCTGCAAAAGCAGGCGGCGTGTGCGGCGCTGGGCCTTGCCGCCATGTATTTTTTCAGCCGGATCCCGGTATCCTTCTGGTACCGGTTTGCGGTGCCGCTTTACGGCATCAGCATCGCGCTTTTGCTGTCGGTGCTGGTATTCGGCCGGTCGGCAAACGGCGCTCAGCGGTGGATCAACATTGGAGGACTGCAGTTCCAGCCCTCGGAGATCGCCAAATTTACGCTGATCCTCCTGCTTGCCCGGCTCACCCGCCGGTACGGCGGTGCGGCCCGGGAGTTTCGTTACGGTGTTTTGGGCTTTTCCTGTGTTTTGCTGGGAATTTTGATCCCTCTGGCGCTGGAAAAGCATCTGTCCGCCATTTTGCTGATGGGCATGGTGGCGGTGGTGATGATGTATGTGGCGGGTACGGATCCCAAGTGGCTCCTTCTGGGGGCGACGGGGGCCATCGCCTTCGTGCTGGTGTATATCCGGTTCATGGGCTACGCCGGTGACCGGGTCACGGCTTGGCTCCACCCGGAACAGGATCCGGGAGACACCGGCTATCAGATCCTGCAGTCCCTGTACGCCATCGGTTCCGGAGGTGTGTTCGGACGAGGATTCGGAAAGAGTCGGCAGAAGTACCTGTATCTGCCGTTTCAATACAATGACTATATTTTTCCCATTATCTGCGAGGAGTTGGGACTGGTAGGGGCAGTGGGGATCATGCTTCTGTTTTCCGCAGTGATCCTGCGGGGTTACTGGATCGCCCTTCGCGCCAGGGACCGGTTTTCCACGGTGCTGTGCGCCGGCCTTGTGAGCCTCATCGCCCTGCAGACAGTGCTGAATCTGGGAGTGGTGACCAATCTGCTGCCCTCCACCGGGATCTCGCTGCCGTTCTTTTCCTACGGCGGAACGGCCCTGGCGGTGAATTTGGGAGAGATGGGGATCGTCCTGGGGATTTCCAGGCAGAGAAATCGATCAAAACTGCAGGAGGCCGAGTTATGAAAGTGATTTTTACCTGTGGCGGCACAGGAGGACATATCAATCCCGCCATTGCGGTGGCAAGGGAGATGCAGGAGCGGCACCCGGACTGCGAGATCCTGTTTGTGGGCTGCGAAATGGAGATGGAGGAAAAGCTGGTGCCCCAGGCGGGGTTCCGGCTGGTGACCGTACCCGGCTCCGGCCTGGCCAGAGGCTTTTCCTGGAAGGACATCCGGTTCAACGCCCGGGCCGTGAAATTCATGGTTCAGGCCATGACCAAGGTGCGGCGGATCATCCGGGATTTTCAGCCGGATGTGATCATGGGTACCGGCGGCTATGCCAGCTTTGCCGCACTGTATGTAGGCAGCCGGATGGGGATCCCCACCTGCGTCCATGAAAGCAATGCCATGCCGGGACTGACGACCAGGATGGTGGCAAACCGTGCGGACCGGATCATGGTGAATTTTCCGGAAAGCGCCGGGTATTACCGGAACCCCCAGCGGGTCCGGGTGGTGGGAATGCCGGTACGCAGGGAGTTTGTTTTCAACACCCGCGCCAAAGCGCGGCAGGAACTGGGAATCGGGGATGCCCCGCTGGTGGTCTCGGCGTTCGGAAGCCTGGGCGCCACGGAGATGAATAAGGCTGTGGCTGGGGTCCTGGCAAGGGAGAAAAAGGACGGGTTCCCTTTCTTCCACATTCACGCCACCGGTGCATACGGATGGGATTCCACCCGGGAATATCTGAAAGAGGCCGGTGTGGATCCGGAAGACAGCAAAAAGATCCAGGTGCTGGAATATATCTACAATATGCCCACCCTGATGGCGGCGGCGGATGTGATTATCAGCCGGGCCGGGGCCTCTACCTGCAATGAGATCGGTGCCGCCGGACTGCCCTGCTTGCTGATTCCCTCGCCCAACGTGACGAATAATCACCAGGAGA
>JAQXVF010000063.1 GCA_029224785.1 Bacillota bacterium | reverse complement strand
CGACAAGCCCGGTTTCAAGATCGACCTGCACATTAAGGATCTGAACAATGCCCTGGACTGCGCACATTCTGTCGGTGCTCCCGTGCCCATGACTGCACAGGTTCAGGAAGTTCTGCAGTGGCTGCATAACCACGAGGGCGGTCAGAAGGATCACAGTGCCATTGCCCAGTATTACGAGTATCTGACCGGTATTCAGATTGGCAGATAAAAGATTTCTGCAGAAAAAGGAGAAAACTGTGGATGAATACGGAGTTTATCAAGGGCGTAATTGTCCCGATTATCACCTGTATCGATGAAAACGAGCTGATCGATGAGGCCAAGATGCGTGCTCAGGTAGAGTATGTCATAAAGGGCGGCCTTGCCGGTATTCTGGCATTCGGATCCAACGGGGAGTTCTATATGCTGGAAGAGGATGAGATGAAGCGCGGTCTTCAGATCATGGTCGATCAGGCAGCAGGCAGAGTTCCTGTCTACTTCGGAATCGGCGCAATTAGCACCAAGAAGTGCATCCGGCTGGCAAAGATGGCAGTAGAAAACGGAGCTGCCAGCGTCAGCGTGCTGCAGCCGATGTTCTTAAAGCCCACCCGTGCAGAACTGTACAACCACTTCAAGGCCATTGCAGATGCAATTCCCAACACCCCGGTGCTTCTGTACAACAACCCCGGCCGCGTTGGCTACACGTTGACAGCCGATCTGGTGGAAGAACTGGCACACAAGGTTCCCAACATCGTTGGTATGAAGGATACCAGTGGTGACATGACACAGACCGCAGAGTTTATCCGCCGTACCCGTGATGTGAATTTCAAGGTTTTCGGCGGCAAGGATACGCTGCTGTTCGCCAGCTTGTGCCACGGCGCTGTGGGCGGCGTGTGCACTGCGGGCAACTTTATGCCGGAACTGATCACTGACATTTACAACAAGTATATGGCAGGTGACATTCAGGGCAGCCTGGAAGCCCAGTTCAAGCTGAACCCTGTGCGTCTTTCCATGGATGCAGCCAGCTTCCCTGTGGCAGCCAAGGACATGGCACAGATGCGTGGATTGGATGTTGGCGCACCCTGCCTGCCCACCATGCCCACCCCAGAAGGCCCCATCACCGAGAACTTCCGCAAGAAAATGACCGAAGCAGGTTTGCTGTAAAGCAAAGTCAAAACCTCCGGATAAATGAAGTTGTAAGATAAAGGTAGACACATGGAAAACCACCATGTCGTCTACCTTTTCTTTATGCTAAAATAACAGAAGTGCCGTACAGACGAGCAGGACCTTCCCACAGATGCTCTGTACTTTCTACACACATCATTCTCCTCTCCGGATAGACAAATCCACCGTACAAACATTGTACGGTGGATTTTAAGAAATGAACATTAACCAAAGGTTCAAGAATATGAAGGAAATTGTTCTTGAACGATTTCGACCGTATTTGGAATCCTTCGGGGCGTTCACCGTAGCAGTAGTAAGAAAGGAGATACCGTAGCAAGCATAGGGAGTGTAGCCGCACTCCCGAAAAAGCACTTGTCTGTGCTTTGCTTGTTGGGATAATCCCAAACCCTTATTGGGAACGGAAAGGAAAGGGAACGAATGGCAAACCGAAAGCGGAAAAATGCGTGGTCTTTGCCGCTGGTAAAATACAATCCGGCTGCGCCTCTTTTTTGGATGTGGGCAGAAAAACGCCGCAGACTTCTTTCAAAATCTGCGAGGTCGAGGTATGCAAAAAGGGATGCTGCCTTACGGTAGCATCCCTTTTTGGTTATTCATTCTTAATGCCGTCAGCTTTTTGGTAAAGCAGGAAACTCGTTAGGGCAGCAGGTTTTCGTTGATGTTCCAGCAGACGTAGTAGGTACCGATCTGGCCGGCAACCACGAACTCATCGGGGTAGTCAACCTTCAGGGCGGCAATCTCGTTGGTGGGGACATCGTCGATCAGCTGCCAGGTGCCGTTCTTGAAGTTGGACAGCATGTTGTTGGCATCGTCGGACAGGAAGAACTCGATCTTCTCCATGGTGACGGAGTCAGCATCATAGAAGTTGGGATTCTTGGTCAGAGTGATCTTGGAGTTGTGATCCCAGCCGGTCATGGTGTAGGCACCGTTGGAAACATAAGTGGAAGGATCGGTAGCCCAGGCCTCGTTGGCAACCACATCCTCGCGGACGGGGAAGTAAGCGGGGAAGGCCAGCAGCTCGTTCCAGTAGGCAACCGCGTTGTTCAGGGTCACGGTGATGGTCTTCTCGTCCACGGCTTCCACAGCCAGCTCATCGGGATAACCCTTGACGACCTCGAACATATAGCCGTAGTCAGCGCCCAGAGCGGTGGAGGCGGCGCGCTTCCAGGCAAAGGCGAAGTCGGCAGCGGTCAGATCCTGACCGTCGGACCACTTCAGACCGTCGCGCAGGGTGTAGGTGTAGGTCACGGTGCCGTCGTCATTCAGAACACCCTCGGGCAGAGCCTCGGCGCAGTCGGGCATGATGACCAGCTTGCCGCTGTCATCCATGTCCCACTTGGCGAGACCTGCGAACAGGTGAGAGGTCAGAGTAGCGCCGTCAACAGCGGAGTTCAGAGCGGGGTCGATGGTGTCGGGCTCGGAGGCCAGACAGACAGCGATGGAATCGCCGGAGCCGTTCACAGTGGTCTTCTGGAAGTACTTGTAGCCCAGGGGGTTGGAGTAGAAGCCCTCCACGGCATCGTCGATCATGTAGATGTCGGTGTAGAAATACAGGGGAACGATGCAGCCGGTGCTCATCAGCAGATCCTCGGCCTTGTGCATCAGGGCGTAACGGGTATCGTTGTCGGTGCAGGTCTTGATCAGACCAATGATCACGTCATAGGTCTCAGCCCAGGTGCCATTTTCCACCTTCACATCATAGCCCAGACCGGTCAGATCCAGATCGTAGATAGCGACGGTGGCATGATCGCCCTTGCCGAACTGAACGTCGTTGTTGCCGGAAGCGGTAACCCACATATCCAGGAAGGAGATGGGATCGTTGTAGTCGGCCAGCCAGCCGTTACGTGCCACGGAGTAGTCGCCGTTCTTACGGGTGTTCAGGAAGGTGTTCCACTCCTGGTTTTCCAGGTTCATGGTAATGCCTACGCCGGCCAGGGTGGCGGCCAGGTACTCACCGATCTTCTTATGGCCTTCGGAGGTGTTGTACAGGTAGGTCAGGGTGGGGAAGTTGGTAAACTTACCGGTGGCCTCGTCGTAGTCGTAGTACTTCTTCAGGGTCTCCATAGCCTTGTCCCAGTTGTCCAGATAGGCATCGGCGGAGACATCGTAGTAGCCGTCAAAGTCGGGGTTGGAGCCTGCATTCTTGTAGAACTGGGAGCCATCGGCATCGGTCATACCCATGGCAACAAAGGAGGAAGCGGGGACCTGTCCGGCCTGTCCGATCTCCTCAGCGATGTAAACGCGGTCAAACAGCAGGGCAATGGCATTGCGGATTTCAGCCTCCTTCTCGGCATCGGACAGCTCATCAACAGGAGCGTCGGTGCCGGCGGGAGCCTCGGTAGTAGCCGGAGCGTCGGTGGTGGCCGGAGGCGTAGTATCGGATGCGGGCTTGGAGCCGCAGGCGACCAGACCCAGAACCATTACCAGGGCAAGCAGCATGCAAAGCAGTTTCTTCATGTTTCATTTTCCTTTCTCAATTTTCATTTTATTCAGATCCGCTGTGCGGATTTGAATTCGTGCGGATGGCAGATCAGACAATCTGCGCAAAATTGTGGCAGGCCACGAAATGCCCGGAGGCCACTTCCTTGAATTCCGGCATGGACGCGGCGCACTCCTCAGTTGCGTAGGGGCAACGGGTACGGAAGGGGCAGCCGGAGGGAGCGTTCAGGGGGCTGGGAATGTCTCCGGAGAGTACGATGCGCTTGTTTTCCCGGGCCTTTTTGGGATCGGGCAGGGGAACAGCGCTCATGAGGCTCCTGGTGTAGGGGTGCAGGGGATGGTCGTAAATCTCGGCTGCATCTGCCAATTCCACCATTTTACCAAGATACATCACGGCGATTCTGTCGGAAATATGACGCACCACCAAGAGATCATGGGCGATAAACAGATACGTCAGCCCCATCTGATCCTGCAGCTCGTCAAACATATTGATGACCTGGGCCTGGATGGAAACGTCCAGCGCGGAAACCGGCTCGTCACACACCACAAACTGGGGATTTACGGACAGGGCCCGGGCTATGCCGATTCTTTGCCTCTGGCCGCCGGAGAACTCATGAGCGTAACGATTGGCGTGCTCGGAGTTCAGGCCAACCTTGGCCATCAGATCCAGAATCCGTTCCTGGCGTTCCGCCTGATTCGCGTACATCTTATGCACGTCCAGGGGCTCGCCGATGATATCCGCTACGGTCATCCGGGGATTCAGGGAGGAGTAGGGATCCTGGAATACCATGGCGGACTTGCGGCGGTACTCCAGAATGTCCTTCTTGGTTTCAATCTTCTTTCCCTCAAACCAGATTTCTCCGGAAGTGGGTTTGTACAGGTGCAGAAGGGTACGGCCGACGGTGGTTTTTCCGCAGCCGGATTCGCCGACCAGACCCAGGGTTTCGCCCCGGCGAATACTGAAGGACACATCATCCACGGCCTTGAGAGGCTTGGAGGTGAACAATCCGGTGGTGATATTGAAGTATTCCTTCAGGTGCTTGACTTCGACCAGCGTATCCTGATTCATGCCTCTTCACCCTCCTTTTCCATGGCTTCCTTCACATTCTGCCAGCAGGCAGCCTGGTGCATCTCGTTGATCTGCATCCGTTGGCAGCGCTCTTTCAGGCAGATCTTCATGGCTGCATCGCAGCGGGGGGCGAAGGGGCAGCCCTTGGGCATATTCAGCAGGTCAATGGGGGTGCCTGCAATGGGCTCCAGCTTCTGCCCATCGTTGTCCACGGTGGGGATGGAACGCATCAGGCCCTTGGTGTATTCATGCTTGGGGTTGTAGAAGATCTCGTCGGCGGTGCCCTGTTCACAGATAGAGCCGGCATACATAACAATGACTTCGTCACACATCTGGGCAACCACGCCCAGGTCATGGGTGATCATGATAATGGCCATGCCCAGCTCCTTCTGCAGGCTTTGCATCAGCTCCAGAATCTGAGCCTGGATGGTCACGTCCAGGGCGGTGGTGGGTTCGTCTGCGATCAGAATATCGGGCTCACAGGCCAGGGCCATGGCGATCATGACTCTCTGGCGCATACCGCCGGAAAATTCAAAGGGGTATTGCTTCATGCGCTTCTCCGGCTCGTTGACGTTCACAAGACGAAGCATTTCCACGGCCCGGTCCCAAGCCTCTTTCTTGCTGCGATTGGTGTGGAGCAAGATGGCTTCCATTAGCTGGTGACCGATGGTGTAGGTGGGGTTCAGGGAGGTCATGGGATCCTGGAAGATGATGGAGATCTTGTTGCCCCGGATCTTCTTCATGCCCTTTTCCCCAATGCCTACCAGCTCCTGACCGTCGAACTTGACGGAACCGGAGACGATCTTTCCGGTCTTCTCCAGAATCTGCATGATAGAGTAGGCGGTGACGGACTTTCCGGAACCGGATTCGCCCACAATGCCCAGTACCTTGCCGTGATCCAGGTAAAAGGAAATGCCGTTGACGGCCTTCACTTCGCCTGCAGGGGTGAAAAAAGAGGTGTGCAGATCATTAACTTCAAGCAGTGCCATATCTACGGTTCCCCTTTCTCAGTTCTTCAGCTTGGGGTCAAATGCATCCCGCAGACCATCACCGAACAGATTCAGGGAAAGCACCACCAGAGAAATGGCAATGGCGGGAATGACCAGACGATAGGGGTAGGAAGTGATTCCGTTCAGAGCATCGGAGGCCAGGCTGCCCAGGCTGGGCATGGGGGCGTTGACACCCAGGCCCAGGAAAGACAGGAAGCTCTCGGTGAAAATCGCGCTGGGGATCTGCAGAGCGGTGGAAATAATGATCACGCTGATGCAGTTGGGGATCAGATGCTTGCGGATGATCCAGCCAGCTTTTGCTCCGGTGGAGCGGGCGGCCAGCACGTACTCCTGCTCTTTGAGGGAGAGAATCTGACCGCGAATCTGCCTGGCCATGCTGACCCAATACAGCAGAGCAAACACGATGAACAGGGAGATCATGTTGCTGCCCAGCTTATTGAGAATGGAGTTTTCAATAATGGGTCCCAGAGTCTCCTTCATAACCGAGGCAAACAGAATAATCATCAGGGTATCGGGCAGGGAATAAATGATATCCACCACACGCATGATGAACATATCCACACGACCGCCGCAGTAACCTGCCAGGGAGCCCATAGTGATTCCGATGACCAGCACGATCAGGCTTGCAAAGAAGCCGACGGTCAGAGAGATGCGGGTACCGTAGACGACACGGATGAAGTAGTCGCGGCCGCCGTCATCGGTGCCGAAAATATGGGGGAATATGGTCTCACCGGCTGCAATCCGCTTGAGTTCGGTCTTGCCGTACTGGAAGGGAGCCAGATTGTTGTAGGAAGGATCCACAGGACGACCGGGCTGCACGCCCAGCATGGTGTCGTAGGAGTATGGCCAGAAGGCGGGAATGATAATGGCGGACAGGGTAATGAGGATGATGACGATCATACTCACGGTGGCGACCTTGTTGCGCAGCAGCCGCTTCATGCCATCCTTAAAGAAGGTGGTGGAGGGGCGCATCTGCACCATGTATTCTTTCTCCGCATCGGTTGCGGGAAGGAAGTCGTCCATATCCACATGAAGGCTGAAGGGATTTTTTTTCATTCTGTATTTCTCCTTACTCCAGGGTGATTCTGGGATCGACGATCTTATACATGATGTCGCTGACGAGATTCATTACAACGATCAGCAGCGCCAGAACAATGGTGGTGCCCATGATGAGGGGATAGTCACGGCCGGTGATGGAGCTGACGAAGGCTCTGCCAATGCCGGGAACGGCAAAGACCTGCTCAATGACCAGAGAGCCGGTGACGATGTAGGCCAGCATGGGGCCACAGTAGGTAATGACGGGAATCAGGGAATTCTTCAGCGCGTGGCCGAAGATGATTTTCACAGGGGCGACGCCCTTGGCACGTGCGGTACGGATGTAATCCTGACCCAGCACATCCAGCATGGAGGAGCGGGTCAGACGGGTGATGTTTGCCATGGGGGACAGACTCAGGGCGATGACCGGAAGGATCAGGCCTTCGGTGGTGGCACCGTTCGCGGGCAGCCAGCCCAGCTTCACCGAGAATACAATAAGCATCAACGAGCCCATGATAAACGACGGCATGGAAATGAAGGCGGTAGTGAGCACCATGATGCACTTATCAATGAACTTGTTACGCCGCAGGGCTGCCACTGCACCCAGAACCACACCGGTGAACAGTGCGATGATGGCTGCAAACACACCCAGCTTTGCGGAGGTCTTCATGCCGTCCAGGATCACATCCAGGACCATGCGGCCGCGGAGCTTGATGGAGGGGCCGAAGTCAAACCTGGTAACGATGTCCTTGAGGTATGTGACATACTGCTCCATCACCGGCTTGTCCAGGCCGTATTTGGCCTCCAAAGCACGCTGAGTAGCCTCAGAAACGGCTTTCTCAGCCAGGAACGGGCCGCCGGGGATGGCACGCATGACGAAGAAGGTCACGGTGATCACAATCCATATTGTCAAAACCGCCATGGCGATTCGCTTCAGAATGTACATCATGGTTTTGGAATTCATCCGGATCCTACCTTTCGTGTATACAGAGGATGGACGTTCATCTTCCGTATACGATACATCAATCATAGATATGAGAAATTATACACCTAATCATACGGATACGCAACTGTGATTAGTTCTAATGTTATCCCAATAATTATAGGATATTTATTGAAACTGACGAATAAAATGCCTGTTATCGGGGTGTGAGTGCCGAAGGGTCTGCTTTTTCTGCGAACAAAAAACCAATGTTTGCCCCAAGAGAACATAATATGAAGAAATCATGAAATACCGGAGAAAAACCGACTGTATAATACAGCAAAATATACAGCATAGGATACGATCGAATCGTTTTGCGCCGGGAGGGCACCCGAAGGGGGATATACGAAAAGGTTTCTCACATGGCAAAAAGAGACAGCGTATGGCTGCAAGCCCCCAAAGGGTCACATCCCATGCTAAGCGCGGACAGCTTCTGTTAGTGCCATCAGGAATGTATTATGCCATCACTCTCAGAAAAAGGTGAAAAAAGCTGCGAACCCAGATTAACGTCTGGATTCGCAGTTCTTTCTGTTTTTCTGCCCGTTCTGCCCGCTTTATCCGAAACCATCCGGAAACATGACCTTCATACAGGCCCAAAAGACGGAACGGATGCAGCGCTGTTCCTTTTCAATTGAGAGAAGGGGAGTATGACGCGTTCCAAGCATTCCGGTCACCGGTTCATTCCGATCTGAATGGCCTGATGCACCGCCGCTGCCGCTGCACTCACAACCGCTTGGTGACCGTAGTATCTGAATGCTTAGCCGCCGTTGAGTTTGCAGCATTCTTCCGGTAAACATGCGCCGGCCAATCCTTTTAGCGTTTTCTTTCTCCGCTCAGGTTTTTCAGCGCTTCGGGGTTGTTTTCGAGAATGGTTCGGAGAGTGGGACATTTTTCCAGCTCCCCGCAGTCACCGCAGGTTTGAGCGCCTTTTTTCAGCGCACACTGACGAATCTGGCAAAGACTGTCACAGAACACCGTTTTGATTCCTTTTCCACGACAGCCCTGACAATTGATATGCTCCGGCAGAATGGGCGCATGATTCAGTTCGGCCCACGCTTTCGCAGTTTTTTCACGCAATGCCTGATCATCTGTGATTGTTGCGCGGTATGCGTCACATTTCTCGCAATCCAGCCCACAGTATGCAATCATGTTTCTCATCGTTATGTACCTCCTCAAATCTCAGCTTCCTGTCTTTCACCGCCGCCTGCTGTGGTATAGGCATTGGCGAATGGCTCTGTGCCGGACATCTCTCGATAAAAAGCCGCTGTGGCAGCGTGCTTGTAGGGGCGCACCCATAAAGAACCGATACCGAGGGTCAACGCACTGAGAATGTCCCAGCCGAGGAAGCTGATCTGCATACAGAACAGCCGCCAGCGGTTGCCGGACATCATCTGCTTGGAGCGGTCGATGGCTTCGCTGGCCGTCAGCTCCGGATGCTCCGCCAGGATATACTCTGTCATCGCATAACTGTAACCGGCAAGGATTCCCGGAATGATAAACAGCAGAGTCCAAAGCAGAACATACAGGGTCTGCAGAAGCCGGGCTATCGTCGTTGTTTTCCAATGGGGAAAGTAGGCAAACAGCGCGTCAAAGGAAGGATCGAGGCGATCAACCAGTTGCAGATTGAAGCGTGCATATCCGACCTGAATCACACTGCCAAGCACGAAGAAGATGACAGCAATGATGATAGCCGCCAGAAGAATGTATACAGCACTGCCCACAAGAAATGCGCCAATCCCGGAATGTAAGCTGCCGCCGGTTGAATAGACGGTCTGACCGGCAAAAGCGAAACGCAGATTGGCTCCGGTTTCGCTGATGTTCAGCTTTACCTGCGGACCGTCGGAGCCTCCGCCTCCAAGCAGGACTGCGACCAGACCGACAATCACCGCGGTCATCCATTTGCCCCGCAGGGCATCACGGGCGATCGCCCGAAAGTCTGATGCTGTTTTCATGCAAATACTTCCTTCCAATCACAGGATACGGTTACGCTGAATTCAGGGAATGATGCGAGCCTGCAGTCCGTGAGATTACTCTGCTGTGAAGGCTTCGAGTGTTGGCATCTTATGATCATAGGATACCACAGATCATGGGCTAAATCAACCGAATATCGAAAAAACGAATTTGGACAGGGCGCAGGTGCAACAATCCTCCGTACTGTCCGTGGGGGATAGTACCTGGTTTCCAAACCTTATACGCTGCGGCTCGTTGAGAACAATCGGTCGAACAAAACGGAATGGTGTCGGTTCGTTTTTCTGGGAAAAAAGGAAAAAACGGGGTTTGGTAAGCAAATGCGCTTTACAATCTGCCCAAATTTCGTTATGATTAGGATAGGCATGCTTTGAAGACCGTCAGAGGATGCTTACAAATCATGATTACGGCGACAGGTTGGAAGGAGAAACCATGAGCAAAGAAACTGGCAGAAATATGACATCCGGGAATATTTTTCAACACATGATTCTGTTTTCCCTTCCGCTGTTTTTCGGAAACATTTTTCAGCAGATGTACAGTACGGTGGACACGGCCATTGTGGGCCGTGTGATGGGATCGGAACAGTTGGCGGCAGTGGGCGCTACCGGATCCCTTTCGTTTTTTATTCTTGGATTTGTGTTCGGCCTCACCAGCGGATATGGCGTCCTGGTTTCTCAGGCGTATGGCGCAGGGAACAGTCAAAAGGTGAAGAAGGTGATCGGCAATGCCTTCGTCCTGAGTCTTTTCCTGGTTTTTGTACTGACGGCAGTTGCACTGTCTCTTGTGAGACCGGTATTGACGGTGATGCAAACACCGGATTCCGTTTTCCGGGATTCCGTTACCTATATCTCCATTATCCTGGGCGGAATGTGCTGCACGATGCTCTATAATGTGATCTCGTCGCTGCTTCGAGCCATCGGGGACAGCCGAACGGCTTTGTATTTCCTTATTGTATCCAGCTTCCTGAACATTGCACTGGATGTCCTGATGATGGTTGGCTTCCGTTGGGGAGTGGCGGGGGCTGCGCTGGCGACGATCCTGTCTCAGGCGGTATCCGGAATCCTCTGTGTTTTTTATGCAAGAACAAAGTATGCTCTGTTCCGGATCTCCAAAGAGGATATGAAGCTGGATTGGGGAATCATTCGCCAGTTGCTGAAACTGGGTGTCCCCATGGCGTTTCAGTCCAGCATCACAGCGGTTGGAATGCTGATCATGCAGACCTCCATCAACAAACTGGGTGCAGTCTATGTGGCAAGCTTTACGGTCGCCAATAAGGTGGAAGCCCTGGTTTCCATGCTGGCGTTTTCCCTTGGCCCCACTGTGGCAACGTTTGTGGGACAGAATTTCGGTGCACAGAACCATGATCGGATGTTCGCAGGAGTGCGTACCGTGGTAGCGCTGGCGATTGGCTATGCATTGATTTCTGCGGCGATCAGTTTGGCGGGCGGAGAATGGATCCTGTCCCTTTTTATGAGCAAGGAGGAAGAAAATGTCGCTGCCGTTCTACAGGGAGGCATGACATATCTGAAGGTGTTTGCAGCGTCTCTGATTCCCTATAACCTCCTGTTTGTTTTCCGCAGCGCCCTGCACGGCATGGGAAAGAGCATCTATACCCTTGTGGGCGGCATTATGGAATGTGTGATGAGAATTCTGGTATCGTCAACGCTTCCTCCGGTGCTTGGATTCCTGGGCTGCTGCTTGGCCGGCCCTGCAGCATGGGTCGGCGCAGCCGTTCCGTTGATCCTTGCCTATTTCTATGAAAAAAAGAAGATTCTCAAATCCGGTACCGTATCCTGAGCTTGATCATACCGGACCGGGAAAGGGAAAGAGGGGCATATGATGAAACGGGGAGTATCCGGTAAAAAAACGCTGATAGTCGTGTTTGGCGTTATGCTGGTGGTGACCTTGCTCTGCCTTATGGTTTGCGGTGTCTATGCGCTGTCAGTGTCCCAAAAGGAGCTTCAGTTCTGCAATGCGGCCGCTTTGGATATGTATATGTCCGGTTTGAGCCGAACGATGGAGGATCTGGAAGCCTTCAACGAAGAGATCGTTTCGAATGATCGGGATTTCATCCTGCTGTCCAGCCAAAGTACACCGACAAAAAGTGCGGAACGTGTCCTTGCGGAGCACAATATCCGGAGAATCATTCAGTACCGTCTGGACTCCATTACCGGAATCCTGGTCTGCAATGCCAAAGACAGTTTTATGTACTATGGTTTCGGCGAGTATTTTTTGGGAAATGACGGAAGCGTCATTATGAGCCGAGACAGCATCGAAAAGATGAAAACACTACGCAGCTATCTGCTGTCCGATTCGGCACCTCAGGACAGAATCTGGAGCGTTTTTGAGGTGGACGATTCCGTCCTGCTGATCAATACCTTCCGCCGAAAAGACAGTATGATCTGTTCCATGATCGATATCGGGAAATATGCCACGATCCATGCGGCAGATTCGGACTACATTGATTTTTGCTTCCTGACAAAGGACCAGATTCTGACCAACCGGCAGCAGGCAGAGCGGTACCATGTGCTGCTGGAGGAAATGCTCGGTGCGGCGGAAACGGCGCCGAAGGCACATTCCAAGCACATTTTGCAGACACAGATGGACCCGTATACGGGAATCGGCCTTTGCGGGATTATTTCCCTGAAAGGCATCTGGGGGAATGCCAGAATCCTGTCCGGCATTCTGGCGATCTCCATTCTGACGGTGGTCCTGCTGTTTGTCTATCTGTATTACCTGCTCAGCAGGATGCTGATATATCCGCTGAACGAGATTACCCATGCTACGAAAATGCTGGCCTCGGGAGCCACGGAGTTTGAGCAGAAGCAGGAACGGATTACGGAATTCTCGGAGATCCAGGGGGCGCTTCAGAATCTTGTCCGGGAGAAAGTCAATCTGCAGCAGGAAAAAGAGGATGAAGCCTCTCAGAAGGAGCACGCATTGCTTCAGTACTACCAACTGCAGACCCGGTCCCATTTCTTCCTGAACTGCCTGAAAAGCATCTATAATCTGGCAGCCAAAGGGGAAAAGGAAAGAACCATGCGCACCATCAGCCTTTTCTCCAACCATCTTCGCTATATCTACCATGACAGCCTGAAATTCGTGACGATTCAGCAGGAGCTGGATGAGGTAAGGGACTATTTCAGTATCATAGAACTGGAGAGAAGTGACCATGTTCTGCTGGAGGAGAAGGTTGATGAAAGCCTGCTGTCCTTTCAGGTGCCGCCGCTGATCATTCAGACATTTGTAGAAAACTTCAACAAACACAATGCACAAAGCGATCACATTCTGCGGTTTGCCGTGAAAATCGACAAGGTGGAACTGGAGGACCAGGAATATGTGCGGATTCGGATGACCGATAACGGCATCGGGTACAGTGAGGACACACTGAAGAAGCTCCAGACGCAGGATGAGATGTTCGGACAATATCACGTCGGAGTTCAAAACCTATGCCGAAGAATGGATATTTTGTATCATAAGCAATATCAAACCATGTTTGCAAACAACCGAAACGGCGGCGCTATGACAGTGTTTTATTTGCCGGTCCGGTTTGACTGAAGCATGGGAGAGATGGGGTTAAGAGATGAATGTTTTATTTGTGGATGACCAGATGAGTGTTTTGGAAGGCATCTCATCCGAAGTGAATTTCCGGGAACTGTATGTCGATAATGTGCGGTTTGCCACAAGTGCGCAGAAAGCATATGAGATCATGGACGAAATGAGCATCGATCTTCTGATCTGCGATATTGAAATGCCGGGAGAAGATGGCTTTTCTGTGATTCGGAACACAAAGAAGAAACATCCGAATACCCTGCTGGTAATGCTGACGGCCCATGCGGAGTTCGAGTATGCCCAGGAAAGCGTACGTCTGGGATGCTATGATTACCTGGTGCAACCGGTTGCATATGAGGAACTGGAAAAACTGATCCGCAGAGCCAATCAGGACATCTTCGATCGCCAGAAAAGAAATCAGCTTTATGAAGTCGGCCGCAGAATGAAGACCGGAGAAATGGAATTGCTGGACGGAATAATTCTGAATCTGCTTTCGTCCAATCCGGATGATATCGAGTCTGCCATGGAGCTTCTGAAGCTGCTGGAATTTCCGATTGACCGGCAGAAAAAAGCGCAGATCATCCTGCTGGACTTTGACGAGTATCGGAAAAGCGATGACTCCAGCGCGGTGGAAAACAAGATTCATAAACTGCTCTCCAACGCACTGAAGGCAGCGGATATTGTCTATCCGATCATTTCTCTGAGTACGGTCAATCACCACCGGCAGTTTGTTCTGCTGCTGTATTCGGCTATCCAGAAAGAGCCGGAGCTGTCTGTGGGGGATTTCCACCGCTTCTTTAAGCAGCTTTGTACTCTTTCTTCCGGGGCATTCCAGTGCTGTATCGGCGGCATGGCGCCATTTGGAGGATTGAGAACGGAATACCGCAGAGTCAGGGAGAGCCTCAACCGAAATGTCGAGGTGTCCGGAGTCCTTCGCCTGGAATACAACGGGGACAACAGGACACTGGAAGATACCAATCTGCAGCAGGGAAATGCGGAACGCTGGAAGAATCTTCTTTCTGCGGGACAGCAGCGTGTTTTCGCAGTGGAATTTGAGAATTCGCTGGAATACAATCTGCGGTATGCGTCGGACAAGCAGAAAGCGCTTCGGGATTTGCACCAGAAACTGACGCATACATTCTTTGATTTCCTGTATTCCAACAATGCAAATACCAGCAATCTGTTCGGCGGTTCATACAGCTATGACGATTTTATGTCCAGCTACTCGTCTGCGGATGCGCTGATGGAGGCGGTCAATTACATTGTAAAAACCACAAGAGACATCGGCAGCTCCCAGCTTCCCGTAAGTGATATCGAGAAGGCAAAGACCTTTATCACCGATAACATCTCCGACCCGATCACGGTGAAGGATGTGGCGGATCACATATGTCTGAGCCCGGAATACTTTACCAAGCTGTTCAAAAAGGAAACGGGCCAGAATATCAAAGAGTACATCACTGTGACGAAGATCGAAGCAGCCAAGGATATGCTGGAGAATTCACCCATCCCCGTGGGCATGGTTGCGCTGGAACTGGGGTATACGAATTTCTCCCATTTTTCCCAGGTGTTCAAGAAGTATGAGAATATGTCTCCTTCCGAGTACCGCAATATGGTTCTGGAAAAGAAGAAATAGGAAAAAAGATCCTTCGGAGACACCGTAGGCAATACGGTCGAAGAAATGCATCACGGCCCTCCCAAACAAGCTGTTTGAGAGGGCCGTGAGCGTTATTTCGGCAGAGAACCTGCTGCGCGGAGTGGTTTTCTGCCGGCTTGTGGGGCAGGGAAAACGAGGTCATGCGTTGGCTTCCTGTTCAAGGCTGCGGATCATGGAAGCCAATTCCTCTGCCATTTTCCGGTGGGTTGCAACATAGGGATGGCCGTCAGCACCCAGACCGTCAAAGGGAAGAATGGGCTTCATACGCAGGGTGTATACGTTCCGGTCGCCGGTTTCCTCACGGTATTGCCGGACGGCCTCCAGAATATCGGTGTACAGGAAGTAATTCATGGTGCCGAGGGCGCAGATGATTCGGGTGTCGGGACCGTTTGCTTCCCGGATCTGCCTGAGAAATGCAGCGTATTCGCCGGGGAAGCGCTGCAGCTCGTCGCTGCGCTGGCTGAAAGCAATGCCGAAACAATCGTTGGTTCCCAGGTTGACCACAACATAGTCATTTTTGTGGTTCCGGAAATCCCATTTTTCGGATTCCATTCCCAGCCGATCCATGCAGACTTTGTCGGTATACGAATACAGTTCATCCATAGAGAACGGGATCATCCATCCCGGATGCTTGACCGCAGTGATGCCCGAGATGCTGACCAGAGAGAATTCCATATTCAGCTTACGGGCGGCGATGGGGCCGTATGCAACCCAGGCGTCCTCGTCACAGGAATAGAAGTGGCGGCTGGTATCGTCCTTGACCAGGTTGCCATAGCCGCAGGTGATGGAATCACCCACGAACTCAATGCGTTTCCGGCTGGGGACAGCGGTGGGAAGGAAATGGCCCTCTGCGGTGAACCCAGTGATACCCAGGAAGGTTTTGTTGTTTTCGGTCAGCTTTGTAAGGCGGATCCTGTGCGTTTCGGGTTCTGCAGACTGAAAGATCAGCCAGGTTTCATCGGGAGAGGAGATCTGGAATTTCCGGATGGGCGTGGGCATATCGTCCAGGAAGACACCGACCCAGGGCCAGGTGGCGCGCTTAGGAGCATTCAGGTCTCCGGGGAGACCTTCAAACTCAAATCCGCAGTCAGCGCGGAAGCTCACATTCAGGTTCGTTCCGCTGAATGTGAATTCCACGGTGCTGGAGCTCCAGTTAAAGAACAGAATATCCTCTTTCGGCTCGCGGAATGTTCTTCCGTAGGTAACAAGATTGTCCTGCAGGTCGGTTACAGAATAGCGTTTCAAATAAATTACCTCCGTTTTTCAGTTTCAGTAGGATGGATGCCGGGATCAGGAAACGGCCCGGCAATGATAGACCAGATAGTTGTCATCTGCGTGCAGCCGCAGTTTTTTTGTTGTGATCCGGAGACCGTCTTCGGTTCTGGTGAAATACAGATTGGTCTCAAACCAGCCGTTCAACCAGTGGAAATAGACATCCAGGGATCCGTCTTCGTGGAAACGGGCAGATGCTGCATAATCCGGCAGTTCATCAAAGGGGGATTCCGCTTTGGCTGCGGTCAATGTGCCGTCCAGAGATGCATACAGGCGGGCACCGGTATCACAGGAGATGACAAGACGGCCGTCTTCCAGACCCAGACGGAAACTCCGGATGGGAATGTCCAGTTCAGGCGTGCGGAACATCTGAAACAGGTCGCCGTTGCCGGGAGGAGATGCAGACAGCCAGGGGTCAAAGATGCCCTCTGCCACCTGGTAGGTGCCGAAGAAACCGGGATCCGGTGCACAGGGAGAAGGAGCGTCGTTTTTCAGCTTCATGGCGGCTTCCGCCTTGCGAAGCTCTGCCAGGGCTTCAGCGTTCTGGGGCAGAGCGTCATCCACGACATAGTTCAAAAGGTTTTCATACAGCGTATCCAGTGTTTTCTGGGGGCCGAGAGGACCGATGGCTCCTTCGTGCAGAGAAATCACCAGATCCTTCTCGGGCCATATGATTCCGTACTGTCCCTGTCCGCCGTCAAAGCGGAATACTCCGGGAATGCTGCAGGCCCACAACTGATAGCCGTATCCGCAGCGGCCATCTTTCTGCTCGGGTGCGTATTCCGTGGTGATGTGAACCTTCAGGGAATCACGGACGTAATCCTCGGGCACGACCTGCTGACCGTTCCATTTTCCGCCCTGAAGATACAACATGGCAAGACGAAGGTTTGCTTCCGTCGGGGCAAAGGTGCCGGGCTCCGCATCGATTCCGGTACCGCGGAACTGACGCCACACAAAGGTTTCGGGATCGATTCCGATCTTCCAGAACAGACGGGGCGTCAGATACTCCTTCAGATTCTGGCCCGAGCGCTTCAGAATGATGGCACCGAGCATACAGGAACCCGTGGAGTTATAGGCAAAGCGGGTGCCGGGTTCATATGCCAGGGGGGTGGTCAGATAATGGGAGACAAAATCGCCGGTCATATCCGGGTGGTATGCCATGCCATTGGTCATGGTAAGGACGTGCTTTACGGTGATTTTTTCCACCCCGTCCGGAATGGTAAGGTTCCGGGTGCGGATCTCTTCTGCGAAGATATCCACCATTTTCTCATCCAGGGAGACAAGCCCTTCTCCCACGGCGATTCCGATGGCCGTAGAAGTATAGCTTTTTCCGAAGGAATGGTTGGAATGCGGCATTTCCGGCCGGTAGGGTGCCCACCAGCATTCCGAAAAGACCTTGCCGTGCCGGGCAGCCATGAAACCGTTCATGGTGGTCAGATCATGGTTGAGTGCGTTCAGACACTGCAGTACCTGAGAACTGGAGATCCCAGCTTCCTCCGGCGTACAGCGGGGGAGTGCATTCGCTGACATTCTGTTTTCTCCTTTCAGACGTTTGAAATGAAATCATTTCCGCCTTCCGAAACCAGAAGACCGAAATCATATCATTGAAAAGAGGGCACCGGAGTGCCCTCTGTTTGTTGTGTGATTACTTGTTTGCCAGGAACTCGTCAAGCTGTCTCTGCTTCTCAGCAATGATCAGATCGATGCCGGCGTCCTTCATGGCCTTCTGGATGGTAGCAATACCCTCGTCGATGTCCATTTCGCCGTTGATCAGAGGCAGGTAGTACTGAGCGTACACATTGGAGCAGGCAGTGATCTGGTCGGCAACAGGAGTGGCGTCAAAGGTGAAGCCCATGGCCTTGGAGAACACGGCCTCCTTGTTGGACTCCCAGAGCTGATCCCACAGGTCGGCGGGCTGATAGAACCATACGGGGCAGCCGGAGACGTTGGGCAGGCTGTAGGAAGCACCGATGCCGGTCCAGCCGCAGTTGGTCATGTCCTTGCCCTCGGGGAATGCCAGGGTACCATCTTCTCTGACGATGTAGTTCTCGCCTTCAATACCGTTGCCCAGCAGGCCGCACAGACGGGAATCGGTGTAGAAAGCAGCCAGAACCTTCATAGCCAGCTCCTTGTTCTTGGAGAAGGAGGTGACGTGCCACAGGTAGGTGGTGATGTTGGAGGTGGTGACCAGACGGCCGCTGATGTTGGCGCCGACCAGGTTGTCACCGTACTGACCCTGGATGTTGGCTTCGTAGCAGGACTCTTCAGCATCGAAGCCATAGCCGGGGGTAGCGGAGCACAGGCCGAACTGCAGGGACATCAGAGTGGGGTTGGTGTTGGACATGGGATCGGGGGTGATCAGATCATTGGCCTGCCAGATCCGCACGTTCTCCATGAAGTTGAGGAAGTAATCGGACTCGTAGTAGTTCTCAACCGTGGTGCTGTTGACGGGATCGGTCAGAACGCCCAGGAAGTTGTTGTCGCCCAGGGTGTCAATATCCTTGGGGATGTAGTAGGGCTCCACGGCACCGGGGATGTAGTAATGATCGGGGTTCTTTTCCTTCATCTCCAGGAACACGCGGGTCACGTCATCCAGAGTGTGAACGGTGCTCCAGTCGATGTTGGCGGAATCGGAGTCAGTCTTCTTGCAGAGGACCAGGTTGGGGGAGGAGTAAGCACCGAAGGTGGGCAGTGCGTACAGCTTGCCGTCGACCTTGCAGCACTCCAGAACGGAGGGATATTCTGCAAACAGGTCGGTCACTTCGGGATAGTCTTTGATCAACTCGGTCATGTCAGCAAGCTGGCCGTTGGCGACCAGGGTGGACAGAGGCATATACCAGAAGGAAGAGAAGATGTCGATGGAGTCGGAGCCGCCGGTCAGCAGGAGGTTGAACTGCTGCTGCATGTTGGAGAAATCAATGGCGACCAGGTCGATCTCACAACCGCAGGTCTCGCGCAGGATCTCGTTCATGGCTTCCTCAACCTTAGGCTCGGAGGGAGTTGCAAACATCTTGGTGTAAGCAAAGCGGATAACGGGGTAGGTAGTGGCAGTGGTCTCACCGGACGAGGAAGTCGTCTCAGCGGGCGGATTGTTGCCGGATGCAGCAGTGGTCTCAGCGGGAGCTTTGGTGCCGCAGGCAGCCATGCCGAGAACCATGACTGCTACCAGCAGCAGTGCAATGATCTTTTTCATTTTACTTCTCCTTTTCAATGTAGGTTTAGGGCGTATCCTCCCTATGTGCTGCTATCATATCAGATAGATTTTCACGATTCTATCATTTTTCTGCCTGTTTTTGTTCTGTTTCTGCTTCAAAAACTGACAACCATCGTTAATTGCAACAAAATTGGAGGGCGATTTTTGGATGCATTCAGAAAAATAACAATATGCAACAGATATTTAATAGAATTCTAATCGTTTTTTTGATACCATATGATTACAAAACACTCAGGGGCATGCTCTGAGAAAAATGGAGGGACCGAGATGGAAAAGAGTACACTTTCAAAGGCTTCCGTAACGGAGGCCGAAAAGGTACATAAGCGCACCAGAGCCAGAAAACGTTTTCTGTCATTTCTGCCGCTGTACCTTATGATGATTCCCGGACTTGTTTATCTGATTATCAACAACTATCTGCCTATGGCCGGTCTGGTGATCGCTTTTAAGAAAATTGATTATTCCCTTGGCATCTTCAAAAGCCCCTGGGTGGGCCTGAAGAACTTCTCTTTCCTGTTCAGCAATCAGGACGCAATCAAGGCTATGCTGAACACCGTTCTGTATAACCTGGCCTGGATCGTGCTGGGCAACGTCCTGGCAATCACGGTTGCCATAGCATTGGACACGGTTCGCAGCAAGTATCTGAAGAAGGTCAGCCAGGTGATCATCCTGATCCCTTACCTGCTGTCCACCGTTATCGTCAGCTACATTGTCTATGCATTTCTGAACCCCACCAACGGCTTCATGAATAACACCCTGCTTCCCCTGTTCGGCATTACAGAAAAGATCAAGTGGTATAACGAGCCGAAATACTGGCCTGCGATCCTGACGATCGTGTATTTGTGGATGAGTTTCGGATACAGCTCCATTTTGTACTATTCCACGGTCATCAGCATTGACAAGTCCCTGTACGAGGCAGCGGTGATGGACGGCGCCACAACCTGGCAGCAGATCCTGCATGTCACCCTTCCTGGCCTGAAGTTCACCATCATTACGCTGGTGCTGCTGGCAGTGGGGCGTATCTGCTTCTCCGATTTCGGCCTGTTCTATCAGATTCCCCAGCATTCCGGCCTGCTGTATAAGACGACGCAGACGATCGATACGTTCGTTTACCGCGCTTTGCTGGAACTGAACGACGTTGGCCGTTCTTCCGCTGCCGGCTTCCTGCAGTCGATTCTGGGCTTCATCATGGTCTTTACCGCAAACCAGCTTGTTGCAAAGGTCGACCGTGAAAGCGCACTGTTCTAATGGAGGATAACGAAGATGATTAACAATAGCAAAGGCTTCAATGCATTCTTCAACTGCTTGCTGGTCTTCCTGGTGCTGGCATGTATCATTCCCTTCTGGCTTCTGATTGCCAGTTCCTTCACCTCGGAACAGTATCTGGTCCAGAACGGTTATTCCCTGGTTCCAAAGGATCTGAGCACGGCTGCCTACAAATATCTGTGGTCGGCAAAGGAGTCCATCGGCAGAGCTTACCTGATGAGTATCCTCATTTCCGGCGTTGGCGTAACCATCAACGTTGTGATGACCATTCTGTTCGCCTATCCGCTGTCCCGTTCCAATCTTCCCGGCCGCGGCTTCTTCTCTCTGATGCTGTTCTTCACCATGCTGTTCAACGGCGGCCTGGTTCCTACTTACCTGGTTTACACGAACATCGTCAATGTGAAAGACTCCTTCTGGGGCATGGTAGTGCCGTATCTGCTGTTCAATCCGTTCCTTGTCATTATGATGCGGACCTATTTCACCAGTTCGATTCCCAATGAAGTGATCGAAGCCGCTAAGATTGACGGCGCTTCGGAAACTCAGGTGCTGACCAAGATCGTGACGCCTATGAGCAAGCCGATCATTGCAACCGTCGGCCTGATGACCCTCATCGCTTACTGGAACAACTGGACCAACGGCGTTTACTTCCTGACTACGAGAACCGACCTTTACGGCATTCAGAACTATCTGAATGACTGCATGAACAAGGCTGCCTTCCTGCAGTCTCATACGAACAGCTCCATTAACATCCGCGATATCCCCAACGTGGGCGTTCGTATGGCAGTTGCCGTCGTTGCGGTCATTCCTCTTCTGATCGCTTATCCCTTCTTCCAGAAATACTTTGTGAAAGGCATTACAATGGGTTCTGTCAAGGGCTAATTTCACATCATGAACGCCCTGCAACCGACGCTTTCCAACGAAAGCGTCGGTTGCAGGGCAGGGGACTGTTTGAAGAAACAGGTCCTTTCCGGGAGTATCTCCCGGTTTTTTTGAGAGGAGACACATTATGGCACTTTGTAAAATCAACTATTATTCCGAAGCCATGCAGCAGAAGATGGGGGTCTGCGTCATTATTCCCGAGAATAAATGGGGGTATTCTCTGGCAGACAGACCGGAGGATTACCGCTACCCGACGCTTTGGCTGCTTTGCGGCGGCGGATTTGACCACACCGACTGGCTGCGGTATACCGCGCTGGAGCTGTATGCAGCGAAAAAGGGAATTGCAGTGGTCCTTCCCGGTATTTCCTATGCCGGCTACTGCAACACCGCAGAGGGTGACTATCGCTGGTGGGATCAGATTTGCTACGAGCTTCCGGATTACCTGCGGAAGGTATTCCCTCTCTCCGAAAAGAGAGAGGACAATTTTGTGGCAGGCTTCTCCATGGGCGGCTATGGCGCGTTCAAATGGGCAATGCAGAGACCGGATATGGTGGCTGCCTGTGGAAACTTCTCCGGCCCGGTGGGGATTATCCCGCGGACGCCTGTTGCACCCACGGAAAAGCTGGGGCAGCCCTGCCTGAGAGACGATTTCTGTGAGCCTCCCTTCGGTACGCTGTGGGCTGCATTCGGCAGTGCGGCAACACGCCGCAACACTCCGGATGACAATCTGTATATGCTGGACAAGCATGTTGCGGAAGGCACGAATCTGCCGAAATTCTACATGGCCATCGGTGCCCAGGATCCTGGCTGCCAGGACGGTTATGAGATCATGGATTACATGAAGAGCCTGGGAATTGACATCCACGAGTGCCGTGATCAGGGTATGCATGACTGGGTTTACTGCAACCGTCATATCGAGGCATTTTTGAATTGGATTCCGCTTCACAGCGCTTACGTCATGGAGGATCAATAAGATGGCAGTATTAGAGCTTAATGCATTATCCGTTCCTCTGAGCGGCAGCTTTTCCGCAACGGTGATCATGCCCGACTGCGCACAGATGGAAAACAGAAAATACCCTGCGTTCTACTTTGTCCATGATGTGGGCGGGGATGACACCGATATCCGCACCGTGAAAAATCTGCAGCAGCTTTCCAACGAACTGGGCCTGTTTATCATTGCACCCAGTCTGATGCATTCCTTTGGCATGGATCTTCCCTGGGGCGGAAAATACGGAGATTTCCTTTGCCGGGAACTTCCGGGAATCTGCCGCCATATGTTTCCGCTGGATCCGGAAAGACAGTATATCGGCGGCTATAACGGCGGTGCCTACGGTGCCTACTGGCACGCGGCCAACCACCCGGATGCATTCCGGAAGTGCGTGATTATTGACGGCCGGTTTGATGTGGTACATATGTGCGAAGCAGCGGCAAACGGGGCAAAGGTCCCCCATCTGACGGTGGCAAACCTGGAAGCCGTGTTTGGGGATCTGCACGCAGTGGCAGGCAGCAAGTTTGATATTCTATGCGATGCCGCACCCAGAGCGGAGAAGGTGTTCTTCGGATGCGAGGAAGACTTCCCGGCGATGAGCGATAATACGGGCTTCGCGGAAAAGCTGGGAACCACCGTCCATGTATTCCGTACGGAAGAGCAGATCTACGATGCAGCAATGCGTTGGCTTCTGCAGGATGAATAAGGGAAAGGAAATCAGTCATGTCTCTATTAACCTACACTTTTGAGAGCCAGTATCTGAATCAGAACACCCAGGTGAACATCATCCTTCCCGACAAACCCAGGGGAATCACGCCCAACGACTTTTTCGGAAGCGGAAAGAAGTACAAGGTGCTTTGGCTTCTCCACGGAACCTATGGGGACTACTCCGACTGGATCCGCAGAACCAACATCGAGCTGTACGCCACCGAAATGAATCTGGTTGTGGTGATGCCTTCCGCCCTGAACTCCAATTATTCCAACTGGAATGATTACATGCTGGGCTATGCCATGTTCGACTATCTGACAGAAGAACTGATGCCTCTGGTTTACGGATGGCTGCCCGTTTCCGACAAGAGGGAGGACAACTTCATCGCCGGCCTGTCGATGGGCGGCAGAGGAACCATCAAATATGCAGTCAATCATCCGGAAAAGTTTGCCGGTGCGGCGGTTCTGTCTGCGGTTCCCATGGATCTGGAGACGATGTGTGTCGGAAATCCCTGTCCGATGCTGAACCTGGAGGATGAGCGCACCCGTACCACGCTGATCAATGCGGGCGGCGTGGAGGCATTTAAGAACAGCAACGAAAATGTCTGGCGGATTCTGGACGAAAAGGCCGGAACCGGCGAACTGCCCAAGCTGATGTTTGCTTGCGGCGAGCAGGATGCACTGCTGTATCCGCTTTACCTGAAATTCAAGAAGCATGCAGAGGAAATCGGCCTGGATGCGTATTTCTTTGCACGTCCCGGATACAGGCATGAATGGCGTTTCTGGGATCTGTCCATTCAGGAAGCACTCCGTTATTTTGGCCTGGACGAAAATGGCGGAAATCCGTTTTAAGGAGAAGATCAGATGGCAAATTGGACTTTGAGGGCCGGTACGCCCGATGATGACAATCGGGACTACCTGCCGGAGAGAATCTACGGAAGCGATATCGTCGTCAATGAAAACGGCAACAATTCCCAGCCGTATCCGGAATTGCTGAAAGAGTATACCGGTGTGCTGACACCGGACGGAAAGACGGATACCTGGTATGAGTATGTGCCATCCACTGTGGACCCCAGTCAGAAGGTCCCCCTTGTGATCTCCCTGCACGGCGGCATGATGACCGGCTGGGGCCAGGCAATCTACACCTCCTGGACCATGATGGCGGAGGCCCATGGCTTTATCGTTGCGTTTCCCAATGCCTCTGAAAAGAGGGTGTGGGGAATCGAATGGGGCAAATGGCACTTTGACAATGCGCCGGGAGATGCCGAGCACGAAGCGCCCCCTCCCGAGGCAACCATTCCTCCCGAAAATATCATGGAAAACCATGATGTTCGGATCATTCTCGGACTCATCGACCGGATGAAATCCAAGTATCGGATCGATGAAGAACGGATCTATCTTCAGGGTATGTCGATGGGCAACCTGATGACGGCCCTCTTTTCCCGGAATTTCGGCTATCTGCTGGCCGGTGCCGCCGGTTCCGGATGTTCGACTTTTACCAGCCTGCTGTATGAAGAGGACGGGATCATCAAGAACAAAGGCGGACATCTCCCTGTGTGGCAGTCCAGACCCGAAACTAATGATATTCCCCCTGCAGGCCCGGAGTCTCTGTATGTGAACAAGTACAACCGGTACTACTGGATGAAGATCAACGGATGCAAGCCCATTCCGCAGATCAGTATTATCGGAGAAGACAATATGGCTTTCTTCGAAGGGGAGCAGTCCGATGTGGTCTATCTGGATATCAAGAACCGCGACCATGGACAGACCCTGGACGATGCTGCGCTGGTGTGGAATTACCTGTTTTCCGGTACCCGCAGAAAAGCGGATGGTTCCATCGTAAGAGAGAAGAGCAACATCGAACGGAAAGGGGATGCCTTTGCGTTTGCGGTTGCAACCGACTGCAGCAATGCCTGGTTTAACAACCGGATCGTTCCCATGACTGCCACGGCTCTGAAGTGGCAGAAGCTGAAATACCATGGCCTAAATGGCGGACAGCACGTCAGAGGAGAATACTGCATGGTTCCTCTGAGCCTGCTGGCCACGGTGTTTGACGCAGAACTGACCTACAGCGAAGATACCCTGACTGCGAAGATGACGCTGAAGGACGGAAGAAAGCTGCAGTTTGCACGGGGCAGCATCGGCTGCGTGATTGACGACAGGCTGCGCAGTATGTACTGCGAGGCGCTGCACAGAGAGGGGCAGCTTCTGGTGAGCGTGGAATGGTTTGCCCGGTATCTGTTCAATCTGACAGCCTCCGAATGCGACAATGTGGTTTATGTTACGGATCATTTTGCAGAGCTTTCTGCCAACATGGCGGATCTGATCCGGGATCTGCTGGCATCCGGTGGAGACCTGCTGGACTATCAGGAACTGAATTTCAAGAAGTAAGGAGAGATAATATGGCAAATAGGGTAATCCTGAGAGCGGGAACTCCCAATGATGAGAACCGCGATTATCTGCCCGAGGCAATCAAGGGCAGCGACATGGTCGTGAATGAAAACGGCAACAATTCTCAGCCCTATCCGGAGCGCCTCCTGGAGTGCACCGGTGTGTTGGCGGACGGACTGGAGGACCGCTGGTATGTCTATGTTCCCGAAAGCTATGACGGAAGCAAGGCAGTTCCGCTGGTCGTGGGGAACCACGGCGGTCTGATGACCGGCTGGGGACATGCCATCTACACCTCCTGGACCATGCTTGCCGACCGGGAAGGTTTTATCTGTGTGTTCCCGGATGCCCATCAGGCAAGAATCTGGCAGGTGGAGGGGATGTTCAAGGATCATAAGCCGGATTTCCTGGACACCGACACGCTGGCCTTTGTGCCCGATGACTATCGCGAGAATCATGACCTGAACTTCGTCAAGGCTTTGATCGAAGAAATGAAGAAGAACTACAACATCGATGAAGGCCGCATTTTCATGCAGGGTATGTCTGCAGGCAATCTGTTTACGGCGCAGTTCTGCCGCTACTACGGCGATATCCTGGCCGGTGCAGCCGGTTCCGGCGGCCCTACTCAGTTGGATATGCTGTTCACCGATGACGGCAAGATCAAGAATGTGGCCGGCCATCTGCCCGTATGGCAGGCAAGACCGGAAACCAACGGAACGCCTCCCGGACGTCCCTACGGCGAACCGATGCTGAACCGGTTTAACCGGTTTTACTGGATGCACCTGAACGAGTGCGAGGTGCTGCCCAAGATCACCATCATCGGCGAAAACAACATCGCATTCTACAGCGGAAAGAAGGCGGATGTTGTATACCACGATATCAAGAACCGGGACCATGGACAGACGCTGGATGAAGCGTTCCTGTACTGGGACTATATGTTCTCCGGCCTGCGCCGCGAAAAGGACGGTTCCATCACCAAGACGAAAACCTACCTGCCCCAGACCGGTGACGAATATGCATTCGCAGTGACGGCCGGCACGGACAAGGCTTGGTTCCGGAACGAGATCGTGACCATGAGTGTCCCTGCGGTGAAGTGGCAGAAGCTGAAGTACCACGGTCTGAACGGCGGCACCAGAGTCCGGGGAGAATATATCTGCGTTCCCCTGAGCTTCCTGGCAATGGTAAGCGGTGCAGAACTGGAATACAGCGAGGATACCCTGACGGCCAGAATGACCCTGAAGGACGGGAGAAAGCTGCAGTTTGCCCGGGGCTCCATCGGCTGTGCCATCGATGATGATGTGCGCAGTATGTACTGTGAGGCGCTGCACCGGGGTGGTGAGCTTCTGGTGGGTATCGAATGGTTCAGCAGATATCTTCTGGGGCTGCAGGCATCCGAGTGCTCCGGTGTGGTGTATGTGACCGATCACTTTGCAACCTTGTCCAACAATATGGCCGATCTGATCCACGAGATGCTGTTCGGAAAACTGTTCCCGGACAATTTCCGCTACATGGAGTACGAAGAACTGCCGTTTGAAACCTGTGAATCTGTGAGGAGAGCAAGATGGAGTTTGGAAAATTAACGGATTATTTGAACACGCTGGAAGAGAAGTACAGTGTACACGGCCTGGACTTTAAGGTTATGAAAGGCCATGAAGTCGTCTACCGCTATATGACCGGACACAGTGACTATGAAAAGAAGGTTCCTGTTACCGAAAATGACCTGTATGATATCTATTCCTGTTCCAAGGTCATCACCATGACTGCCGTGATGCAGCTTGTGGAGCAGGGGAAGATCCACTTGGACGATGAGCTCTGCAAGTATCTGCCGGAGTTCCGGGATATGCAGTACGATGCTGACTTCCAGGTCGGCAAGTTCCCCTTTGAGTGGCCCTCCTCCAAGTCCCGGCTGGCACCGGCAAAGAACAAAATGCTCATCCATGATCTGATGAGCATGACCTCCGGAATGTCTTACGACGTTGCTTCCGAGCCGATCCGCAGAGTCGTGGAGCAGACCAACGGAGAAGCCAATACCCGCCAGGTGGTCGCGGCTATGGCGGAGATGCCGCTGCTGTTTGAGCCGGGAACCCACTGGTCCTATGCCCTGAGCCACGATGTTCTGGCCGCTGTCATTGAAGTGGTGACCGGAATGACGTTCGGCGAGTATATGAAGAAAAATATCTTTGAGCCCTTGGGAATCCGGGATATGTACTACCAGCTCACCGACAAAGAACGGGCAAGACTGTCTGCACAGTACACCAAAGACTGGACGACCGGCCAGATCAAGCGGGACAACACCATGCAGTACCGCATCACGAAGAACTACGAGAGCGGCGGCGCCGGCCTGACCACAACCGTCGATGAGTATTCCAAGGTGGTGGAAGCCCTCGCAAACGGCGGTGTCGGTGCAACCGGCAAGCAGATTCTGAAGCCGGAATCCATTCTGACCATGGGAAAGAACTGGATGACGGAAGCACAGATGGCAGACTTCGGAAGGACCGGAAAAGTCGGCTATGGATACGGTCTGGGCGTCCGAGTGCTGGTTGACCAGACGAAATCCAAGAGCCCGGTGGGAGAATTTGGCTGGGACGGCGCTGCCGGTGCCTATGCACTGGTGGATCCCATCAACCATGTCAGTATGTTCTATGCCCATGAAATCACCGGAATGATCGAGGCATACAGTGAAATCCACCCCACGATTCGCGATCTTGCCTATGAGGGCATGGGCCTGTAAGGAACGGCCTGTTTGTCGGTGACAAGTACGATATAATAATCTCATGGAAGGGGAATATCAAGATGGCTAATTTCAGACTGTACTATTATTCTGAAGTTCTGAAAATGAAAGTCGGCGTGAATGTCATTCTTCCGGAAAGCACCTGGGGCACCTCTCTTGCAGACAGACCCCGCGATTATCGCTATCCGGTTCTGTGGCTGCAGTCCGGCGGCGGATTTGACTACACGGATTGGCAGAGATACACCAGCCTGGAGCTGTACGCTTCGGAAGTCGGTGTTGCGGTTGTCTGCTCCGGTACCTACTGCTCCGGCTATATGGACACGAAGCACGGCGATTTCAAATACTTCACCCAGCTCTCCGTGGAGACCCCCAAGGTTGTCCGGCACCTGTTCCCGCTGTCCGAGAAGCCGGAAGAGAACTTCATTGCCGGTTTCTCCATGGGCGGCTACGGCTCCCTGAAATGGCTGGTGCGGGATCCTGAGCAGTTTGCTGCCATCGGCCTGTTCTCCGGCCTGAAGAACGTTGCGGATCTTCCTGTGGATGATGAGGAGTCCATGACCGAAGGCAACGATGAGTTCTATATGTTCCGGACCGCTTTTGGAAAGCAGGAATATGTGGTCAACTCCGAAAGCGATATCTGCTACATGATCGATAAGCAAATGGCTGCCGGAAAGAAGTTCCCCAGAGCCTACATGGCAACCGGCGTGGAAGACCATCACTATGAGGATAACATCCTCTTTATGGACAAGTACGCAAAACAGGGTCTGGACATCTACCGCGTGGTGGACCACGGATACCACAACTGGGAATACTGCGACAAGCACATAAAGAAGTTCCTGGATTGGTTGGCAGCAGAAGGGAAAATCAAGAACACCTTTGTGCGTGCATCGGAATAAGGAGGAAAGAAATGGCACAGATTGAAATGAATATGCTTTCTGTCATCACCTGCGGTTCCACATCGGTCCGCGTGTTCTGCCCCGGAATGGACAAGATGTACCTGGATGATGCAAAGCACGAGAAGAAGTATCCCGTTTTGTGGCTGCTGCACGACGAAGGCGGTGCTGCGCTGGACTGGCTGCAGACCCCGGCGGAAAGGTTGGCTGAGAAATACGGTATTTTCATCATTGCTCCGGATCAGCACCACACTTTGTGCACGGATATGAAATTTGGCCCCCGTTTTGAGCACTTTATGAACACGGAGCTGCTGGGAATCTGCCGCAACAGCCTGCCGATTTCCGATGATCCCAGGCAAAACTGGATCGGCGGTGTGGGTACCGGCGCATACGGCGCGGTAAAAATGGGCCTGAAGCATCCGGAGACGTTTTCCAAGGCGGTTGCCATCAACGGCTTTCTGGACATGGAAGCGATCATTCAGAAGGCCCTGAAGGGGGAGGAGACCGGCATTACCCATACGCAGGTTTCTTTGGAGGCTGTTTTCGGAGACCTGACGCAGTTTGCAGGCTCCCAAAATGATCTGTATGCCCTGGCACAGAACGGCTCTGAAACCGGCTTCTACTTCACCTGGGAAGCCAACAGCGGACACCGGGAAGAAAACGAGAAACTGGCTGCCCTGGTCGATGCCGAAACGGCGGAGCTTCCGGAAGAAGCGGATTGTGAGTCCTGCCAGCAGAGCCTTCCTGCAGCGGTTCGCTGGCTGCTGAAGTAACCGGCCATGGCGAATTTCAGACTTTACTACTATTCTGAAGTCCTGAAAATGAAGGTGGGCGTCAACGTCATCCTTCCGGAAAGCACCTGGGGAACCTCTCTTGCCGACCGTCCGAGGGATTATCGCTACCCGGTTGTGTGGCTTCAGACAGGCGGCGGCTTTGACTACACGGATTGGCAGAGATATACCGCCATTGAATTGTATGCGTCAGAGGCAGGAGTGGCAGTGGTCTGCTCCGGAACCTACTGTTCCGGTTATATGGACACGGTCCACGGGGATTTTAAGTACTTCTCCCAGCTGTCCATTGAGACGCCCCGGGTAGTTCGTCATCTGTTTCCTCTGTCAGAGAAACCGGAGGAGAACTTCCTTGCCGGTTTTTCCCAGGGCGGATACGGTTCATTGAAGTGGCTGGTCCGCGATCCGGAACAGTTTGCTGCCATTGGCCTGTTTTCCGGGTTTGTGAATGTGGCGGAATGGCCCATTGACGACGATGCGTTTACACACCAGGGAAATCCCGAGTTTTATATGTTCCCGACGGCCTACGGAAAACAGGCATACATTGTCAACACCGAGAGCGACATCCGATATATGATCGAAAAGCAGATGGCTGCGGGAAAAAAGTTTCCCAAAGCCTACATGGCAACGGGAGTGGAGGATTCGCATTCGGAAGAAAACCGGGAATATATCGAAAAGTATATGTCCATGGGAATCCGCGTGCACAAGATCATTGATCACGGGTATCACAACTGGCAATACTGCGACAAACATATCAAGGGCTTCCTTGACTGGCTTGCTGCGGAAGGATTCCTGAAAAACACCTTTGTCAGAGCCTCTGAGTAAGAAAAACAAATACAGGAGGATTAGAATGGCTGTTTACCTAAGACCCGGTACTCCGGATGATGCCAACCGCGAGTATCTTCCGGAATCCATTATCGGAACCGACATCGTGGTAAATGAAAACGGCAACAACTCCATTCCCTATCCGGAAGGACTTCAGGAGTGCACTGGCATCCTGGCCGACGGGGTGGAGGACCGGTGGTACGTTTATGTACCCAAGAGTTATGACGGCAGCAAGAAGGTGCCGCTGATCGTCGGCTGCCATGGCGGCCTGATGACCGGTTGGGGACACGCGGTTTATACCTCGTGGACGCTGGTTGCCGAAAGAGAGGGCTTCATCTGTGTGTTCCCGGATGCCCATTCAAAGCGTATGTGGACGGTGGAGGGGATCTTCGATAACTGGGATCCCGAGGATGCACCGGATCTGCCGGTTCAGATGTCCCCCAGGGATGAGAAGGAAAACCATGATCTGAACTATCTGGAAGCGCTGATCGCGCATATGAAGGAGCAGTATAACATTGACGAAGGCCGTGTTTTCATGCAGGGCATGTCGATGGGCAACTTCATGACCAGAATGTTTGCAAAATACCGCGGCAAGGTCCTGGCAGGAGCGGCAGGCTCCGGCGGACCCTGCAAGCCGGAGCTTCTGTTTGACAAGGAAGGCAATATCCTCAATTACGGTGGCCCTATGGCCATCTGGCAGTCCCGCCCGGAGAAGAATGGGCTGCCCCCCGGAGGCCGGTATAACGAGGCAACCATCAACAAGTATTCCCGGTTCTACTGGATGCTGATTAACGAGTGCGACCCCATTCCCCAGATCAGGATCGAGGGAGAGGACAACTTCGCTTTCTACAAGGGTAGGAAGGCCGATATGGTCTATCTCGACATTAAGAACCGGGACCACGGTCAGACGCTGGACGAGGCATTTCTGTATTGGGATTATCTGTTCTCCGGCGTCCGGAAACTGCCGGATGGCAGCCTGGAGATGGGTGAGTCCAAGCTGCCCAGAGTGGGAGACGCCTTTGCGATGGCGTTTTCCGCCGGATACCGGAAGTGCTGGTTTGAAAACAAGCTGCAGGAGCTGAATACCGCTCCGGTACAGTGGCAGAAGCTGAAATATCATGGCTTGAACGGAGACCAGATCGTCCGAGGAGATTACCTGTGCGTACCGGTCAGCTTCCTTGCGAAGGCATTTGGTGCAGAGTATGTGCCCAGCGAAGATACGCTGACGGCTACGCTGAAGCTGAAGGACGGAAGACACGTCCAGTTTGCCCGCGGCAGCATCGGCTGCGTGGTGGACGATACCGTGAGATGTATGTACTGCGAAGCACTTCACAGAAACGGAGAACTGCTGGTCAGCGTGGAGTGGTTTGCAAAGTACCTGTTCAATCTGCACGTTTCCGTGTGCAATGACGTGGTATATGTGACCGATCACTTTGTTGATTTGTCGTACTTTATGGCAGATCTCATCAAAGACCTGTTTGCAGGAAATGAACTGCCGACAGACTATAAAAACATCAATATTGACTGAGAGGGGAAACCAAGATGAAAATCACACTCCATACTGCCGTCCTGGACTTCGGTCAGATGGTGGATGAGATTCGCATGGAAGTGGATGGTACCGTTCCCGAACTGAAACCGGAAGACTTCTTGTGCAAGGACTGCTACTGCAACCTGAGTGCAACCCAGCCCATTCCCGGTGTCAAGGAAGTGAAAGTGGAGGGCAATGTTGTGTCTGCCACCACAGATCCCTTCCTGTACCGCATTGATTTCTCCGTTTCCTGCGAGAAACTCGGCGTCACTGTGACCAAGAAGAATGTGGACAAGATCGAACTGTACCATGAGGAGCTGTTCCGCCCTGTTGTGGAAAACGGCTGCCGGTACAGAATTTATGAGCCCAACTGCTACGGCCCCAGACCGCTGATTCTGTTCCTGCATGGCGGCGGAGCCAGCGGTGAGGACAACCTCCAGCAGCTTACGGATACCCTGGGACCCATCAAGCTGGCAGAGCGCTGCCCGGATATGTATGTCATGGCTCCCCAGGCCCCTGCCGGCAGCCTGTCCATGGAGGAAATGTTTGCCAAGATGATGTCTCACGGCGATCCTTATAAGGTCCTGATCGGAAGCGACACGGACAATGCCCCGGAAGACCGCGGCTGGACCCGGGATGCGCTGGGCCGTGTGTGCGACGTGATCCGTAAGATGATCGCAGAGGGCAAGGTGAACCCCAAGAGGGTGTACTGCATCGGCGGCAGCATGGGCGGTTTTGGAACCATCAAGGCGGTTTCCATTGCCCCGGAACTGTTCGCCGCCTGTGCGCCGATCTGCCCCAGTATGAACGGAGAGAGCTGGCCTATCCTGGCCAATTTCCCGGACGTTCCTGCCTACATATCCACGGCCTACATCGATCATCAGGTAGCCCGTCATGCGTACATCATGCGGGCTGTCCAGGCTCTGTGGGACAAGGGAAGGAAAGACATTCGCTATACCATTTTCACCCCGGAGGAACTGGCTCAGTACGGCATCGGTGTCAACCCCGATGTGAGCACAAAGGATCTCTATGCGGAGCTTCACAACAGCTGGATCATGGTTATGCACAACGAATACTGCATTCTTGACTGGATGTTCTCTCACGAGAAGAAGTAAGAATCGGGTTTTGGCCGGATGCAATCTGCATCCGGCTCTTTCCAAAAGAGGACCTGCGGAACGTTCCCGTGGAGCAAAAACCGGAACGAAGACGCATTCGGCATTCCGGACTCCGGTTTTCTGAGAAAGAATTCGGCGGGCCCCTTTACAATCGATGTATTTCCGTATATCATACAAGACAGGAAATGACACTTTGTGCATACTTCTCCCAATCTACGGTATTTTGGATTTCTGATGTGCTTTTGTCGGAAAACGTAAGGAGCCGTGGGAACGAATCAACAAGGAGGGACGGCTATGTTTCGTCAAGACAATCCATTGGGGATCATTCTGGACTGGGTGTTTACACAGTTTTTGCTGAATCTCCTGTTTCTGCTGTTTTCCATTCCGATTATCACGGTGGGTGTTTCTGCCACTGCGTTGTATGAAATGGAATACGCTGTGCTGGAAAAGCGGGACGGAAAGCTTTTTTCGGAGTTTTTCCGGGCATTTCGAAACAACTTTAAAAAAGGCATGGGCGTGATGCTTGCCATCGTTGTCCTGATCATCATTGCAGGCGGAATCACCGGAGCGGCATTCCTTCTGGGAGTGGATGTGAAGCTGGTTGCTTTTTTTGCGTTCCTGTTTGCAGGCGGAATTCTGGTGTGGATCGTTGCCCTGATCGGCAGATTTGAGCAGAAGTTTTCCATAATCATCCAAAACGCTTTTCTGATGTCTGTTCGCAATCTGCCGCTGACGCTGCTGCTGTCCCTTATCAGCTTCGGGCTGTATGCACTGATCGGGCGTATCCCGGAAGTGTTTTTTTCCGGATATGCCTTTGTGGTGCAGTTTTTTGCACCGGCGGTCACGACCTATTTATGCACGGTTCTGATCATGAAATGCCTGCGGAAGCAGTTCCCGGACCTGTTTCCCGAGAAGGAAGCGGAGGAAGGGTAACCAGGGGGAAACCCCTGTCATTCCGGTTAGTCCAAACCAACATAAAACACATCGGCAAACCCCTTTCGGGGCCGGCCGATGTGTTTTTTCATGTATTCAGCAGAGCGGGAAAAGATCAGGAGTGGCTCAGCTTGATGGTGAACTTGGGTCCGAACTGATCGAACATTTCCACCAGCTCGTCGTCGTGATGGACCACATTGCGGCAATGCATATCGACGATCATGGTGCTGTTTTCCCCGTTTCTGACAGGCTCCCACTTGGGCAGGTACTTGTTGTTGGGGTCGCCGTACTTCACAAAGTTGGTAGTCACGGTGCTGAGGATCTGTGCATATTTCTGACCGTACACAGCCTCATTCAAAACGAGAACCTTATCCTCGTTCTGGAAAACATAGGCCATTTCGCCGCCGTGCCAGATGGGAAGCCATCCGTCCTCGGGGACACAGTAGGAGCACATCATCAGATATGCGTTTTTGCAGCCCTTTTTCTCATGCTCCAGAGCGGATTGGACGGCTGCAGTCCGGCGGCTGCTGTCCATGAATGCCAGGTCCAGGATCTGGTGATCGGGATAAGCGCTGCGGAACAGCTCCATCATCCGGTCGGCGTGCTCACCCAGCAGATTTCTCAGATAGGCGATCTGATCCTCCTCAGTCATAGCCAGCTTTTCTTCGGCAGGAATGGAAACGGCAGGGAATTCGCCCAGCGTGGAGCTGTAGAGAACAGGCTTATCCTTGGAGAACTCCGGCAGGCCTGCTTCCACAGGGAATCCGGGGAAATACTCGTTTGCGACAGGGGCCCAACTGAAGGGACTGCCGACTTTTCTGGCAGCGGCGGCCAGAGCGGAGAAGGGAACATCATAGATCTTCTCAATGTTCTCCTTGGTGATGCCCAGCTCGTTGAGCATATCTCTTGCCACTTTGTGGCTGCTTTCTTTCGTGTTGGCGGGATACAGAGAACCGGCCCGTGCACCGCTCATCACCATGCCCTTTTGGAAATAGGGAGCGGCTTCTTCGATCATGAACATACACTGAACCTTACCGCCGCCGCCGGAGTGGCCGCAGATCGTCACGTTCTCGGGGTCACCGCCGAATGCGGCGATATTCTCGTGGATCCACTTCAGCGCAGACACCAGATCAGCGATGCCGACGTTCGCGGAGTTCCAGAATTCCTCACCGTACTCTTCCAGATTCAGGTGGCCCAGAATGTTCAGACGGTGATTGATGGATACAAAGATCACATCGCTGTTGTGCGCCATGTTGAAACCGTCGAAGGAGATCTCCTCAAAGGCGTTTCCGGCGAAGAAACCACCGCCGTGGATGAATACGAAAACGGCCTTCTTCTCGCCGTTCAGGGTCTTGGGAGCCCAGATGTTCAGATTCTGGCAATCCTCGCTCTGCTTCTGCAGCACATGGATGCCTCTGTAGTATGCAAAGGGGTTGGTGTCCAGGGCCTGCATGGCAACGGGACCGTGATGGTAAGCATCCTTGATGCCTTCCCACGGCTCGATCTCAACGGGCATCTGAAAACGCTTGGCATGAGCATACTGAACGCCCATGAAGATGTTTACGTCGCCGTAGGTTACGCCGCGAAGGGTGCCGAATTTCGTGTGCGCGAGGGGTCTTTCTTTTTCGAATACATTGTGGTTCATAGACATTTCCTTTCTGGTTGGTATACCTGGTCCGAAATAACGGATTTCTGCGGGAAGTGCTCCGACCGGTTCATGGGAAGCCCATGTTTTGATAACCTGTTTCTATTTTACTATAGCATAACGGCTTTTTTCTATCACTTTTCTGTCTTTCGTTATGCCAAAACGGGGTATTCGACGCAGCGGACGAAGAAGATCGGAGAAGAGCGGAAAACAGAGGAGAAGCTGAGAAACGGGATCCCGGAAAGAGGAACGGTTTTGATCGATAAAAATTCAGAATTTCTCCGGAATTGTAAATTTACTGTGACTTTTTCGTGCCTTCCTTGACAAACAAGCAATCGTTTGGTAAAGTATGCACGAAAGGGAGAGAGACCGGAATGTCCGGAACGTCGACGCCGGCATCCCGGAGGGCGCTGCGCCCAATTCTTTCCCTTTGTATTGTGTTACAGAAGTGATTCATTGTTTTATGGAGGAATGATAAAAATGAAAAAAGTGTTTGCGGTGATTCTTTCTCTCGCCCTTTTGCTGTCTTTGACTGCCTGCGGCGGAAAAAGTACCGAAACGACGGCGCCTGCTGCCAGCGTGGAAGGCACCATGGAAGAACTGCTGAATAAAGTGATCGAACAGAACCCTGTGCAGTTCATGGGTGCCACGACTCCTGTTGACCTGACAGATACCAGCGAGGATGGCAAATGGATACTCAAGAGCGTTACCGGCCTGGAGGATGCTTCCCAGATCACGGAAGCTGCGTTTTATGAGCCGATGATTGGTTCCATCGCCTTTTCCATGGTGATGGTGCGCACGGCTTCCGGCGTGGATCCCAAAACTGTGGCAGAGGCCATGAAGGCAGGCGTGGATCCCCGGAAATGGATTTGCGTTGAGGCGGATGACATGATGGTGGCCGGCTGCGGCGACGTGGTGATGCTGATCATGGTTTCCAGCTCCAGCGATATGACGGCGCAGTCCTTTGTGGACGCTTTCCAGAAGGTTGCGGGAAGAGATTGCGATTTTGTAATCTGAATTGGACAGAGAGTGGGTCGGGCATACGCTGCCCGACCCATTTTTTCTTGGAAAAAAGTGTCAGTTCCCTGGGGAGCCTGCATGGCGGGTGTCAGGACTGGGGCAGCACACCCCACAGGACCCGCTGGGCGGATGCCTTGACCATTTTTAGCTCTTCCGGATAAATGCAGTGGAGGATCGTGTTGGCGTTTACTGCCCGGATGCATTCCTCCAGATCCATCCATCGAACGGAGTCGATCTCCTCCTTCTGAACCCGAAAGTCCGCTTCTTCCAGGTCGCACCGCAGGGCAAACACTCTGGAATACTGTCTGTCATGGAAGGGACGGTCATGGAATACACCATCTTCACAGATGGTCCTGTCACCGCAAAAGACAAGCGCATCCGGATTGACCTTCACCCCTAATTCCTCCTGCAGCTCCCGAATGGCGGACGGCAGAAAATCCACCCCGGCGGGGATATGTCCGGCACTGGAGATATCATAGCATCCGGGCCAGGAGTCCTTGCTTTCACACCGTTTTTGCAGAAGGATCTGGGTCTTCCCACCATGGGTTCTAAGCAGCCAAACATGGGAGGTCCTGTGCCGGATTCCTTCCGCGTGGGCTTTTTCCCGGGAAACAATCTCCCCGGTGGGCATTCCGCTCTGATCGACTACATCCAGCAGTTCCATCTGTGCACCCTTTCTTTCGTCATCCGCCGGGATTTCCCGGAGGAGCCTTTTCTTTTCGTGTGGAATCATGGTACCCAAATCCTTTTCTGTTGTCAATAGCTTTTTTGCGCCGTTTCTGCTATGATGGAGGAGAAAAAAGCTTCGATATTGACAGTGGATGAATCCGTTTCATAATCTGTCACGGCAACAACGGCTGAACGATAAATGCCTGACCAAAATGAAAAACAGGAGGAATGGAATATGAAAATGGCTTGCAGAATCCTTGCTTTCCTGGCGGCGCTCTTGCTGCTTGGTGGCTGCAGTGGGATGGAAAAGAGCGAGATTACCTACCGGCAGATCAGCACATCCGAGGCGGCTGCCATGATGGAAACGGAGACGGAGTATGTCCTTCTGGATGTGCGGACGCAGGCGGAGTATGAACAGGGCCACATCCCCGGTGCCATCTGCATCCCCAACGAGTCCATCGGCACGACGGAAATCCCGGAACTTCCCGACAAGGATCAACGGATTCTTGTCTATTGCCGCAGCGGAAACCGCAGCAAGCAAGCATCCGAGAAGCTGGTGAAACTGGGGTATTCCAACGTGGTGGAGTTTGGAGGCATCCAGAACTGGACGGGAGAAACCGTCTCCGGCAGCGGGGAGTAACCATTCTGCCGGCGTATCCGATTCAGGGAGGTGGGCACACCGAAAAAGAACACGCCCCTCGATGGCAGCAGCGCATCGAGGGGCGTTATGTGCGGTTCAATCTTCCTCCTGATAGTCGGTCCGATAGCTTCCTGCAGGAAGCACATGACCGCAGGAGCAGACTTCGTCACCGACCAGAGTTCCGGCTTCGCCGGGGGCGCCGTCCATCCGGACGAACACCTCCACACTCTGACCGCATCTCGGGCATTTGACCTCCACAAGCCTGGGGGTGAGTTTGCCTTCCCGGCATCCGTTCAGCAGCATGACACCTATCCCTCCTTCCGTTTCAGTATACCACACCGGAGGAAAGATAGCAAAGGGTTTTTCGGCCTTCGGGAAAGATCGGGGGAAGGGGAACGTTACCGGTCAAACCGGACGTGGATGGCGCCGACACCGCCGTCGATGTCGATTCGGTTGTCACCGTTGCCGTAGCATCCGCCGTCCTGCATACTGGAGCCATCCAGATCGGCGCTTCCCAGTCCTTTGCTCAGGCAGATCCGGTAGTCGCTGGCGTCACCCAGGAGGGTCAGGTTCAGTTCACCGACGCCGCAGTCGATATCGCAGTCTCCGGTGAGTCTGCTCTTCAGGTTGACCTGTCCCACACCCATATCGTATTCCAGATTGTTCAGTTCACCGCCGGAGAGGGTGAGCTTACCGGCGCCGCCGCTGATCTTTCCTTTGTCGGATGCGATCAGACTGTCGATCTGCACCTCTCCTGCACCCAGATCCAGGGAGAGCCTTCTGCAGGAAAGCGTATCGATCCGTACCGAACCGGCGCCTGCATTGATGGTGATCCTGTCAAAGGAATAATCCTTCGGCACCGTCAGCAGGACCCGAACTCCATTGGAATGGAAGCCGAATACGGGGCGGGTCTCCTCGAGGACCAGTTCTCCGTCACGGACGGAGGTCTGCAGGTATTTGTGGTTGCTTTCCACGGAGAACCGATCTCCCGAACGGATCTCCAGTACCGCACCGCTGAGGTCAATATTCAGACAGCTGACGGGTTCGGTGACGGCGTAGGCTTTCATTTCTCCCACGTCACCGTCGCTGACGAACAGGGAAAGGGAGGAAAGGGCACCGAGGATGCCGCCCACGATGCTGACGATCAGAAACAGGGCAAAGGCAATGGCGCAGTATTTGATAATTCTTTGTGCCGGTGTCATTTTACTTCCACACCTCCAAACAGGCAGGTGGCATTCAGGTACAGGGTGTGCTGGTTGGCGGGGTCGTTCCGGCGCTCCCTGCCGGACACGCCGCCGAAGATGGAATTGGAGCTGACCTTGACGTTCAGGCCCTCGGGGACGTAAATGTCGATGCCGCCGAAGATGGCGGAGGCATTGATGACGCAGTCCCCATTGATCACCGCGCCCCGCAGGTCGCACTTGATGCCGCCGAAAACGGCATCCAGCTGGGCTCCCTCAAAGACCTCGCCGGTATAATCGAAGGTGGCGCTGGAAAACGTCGCCGCCCCGCTTCTGACAGCGCCGTCGGTCTCTTTCATCTGCTGAAAAACCTGTTCGCCCCGGCTGCCGAACACGCCGCGCAGGATCATTTTGGCGCCGATGAGCACGATGATCGCCGGGACAAGCAGTTTCCAGAGGACCCCGAAGTCCAGGATGCCCTGGCAGCAGAGCAGCAATAGCACGCCAACGCAGAGTCCGATGAGATGGCCTCCCTTGTCGTATCCGGTGAACAGGCCCACCGCGCAGGGCACGATGATGAACAGCGTCCACCAGCCGTCAAAGAAAATGTCAATACTGGCGATGCCCAGGGCGTTCACCGCCAAAATGACGCCCACCGTCACAAGTACGATCCCCCATAAAATACCGCTTACTTTTTTCATAATGATGCTCCTCACATATGGATTGCCCGGTAAGGCTTTGTTGATGTTCCTATTGTACAGAGGGTCCGACGTTTCAGATAGGCGGATTTTTCAGCCGTTTGTGTGAAATTTATAGATGCGAACGCTGGTGAAGCCCTCAGGACAATGTGCAGACCAGGTCCGGGTCCGTCAGGTGGATATAATGGCTGCTGTGCTTGGCGCAGACGGTGCAGGAGCCATAAGCCCGCATGACCTCCTGCCACAGTGCTTCGGTCTGCCCGTTTTGTCCGCGCCGCTCTTTTTGAACCAGGCCTTCGTCAGGTCCGTGCGGAACCGGCAGTCCTCCGGCAAAAGTGGGTCCAGGAGCACGGGTCTGCCGACCTGCTCCGGGTACGCTTTGGCGAATTTCCACGCGTACGTTCCGCCCTGAGAATGTGCAGGCACGACCATCTTCTCCTCATGGGGGGAGCCGTTCCAGAAGCTGGTGCAGTTCCATGGCGATGTTGCCCGACGTGCGCGCCAGAGCGGAAGCACTGCCGGCGGCGCCAAGGCCCCTCCCGATCACAACGGAGATCCTGCCGCCACCGCAGATCTCACAGGCGAGGCCGGCGGACGGTATCTGAACCACTTCTGTTCCCACTCTCCCTTCATCCGGAAAGCATCCGGCCCTCACAGGTAAGTGCCTTCTCGATACATGTATTTTACCAAACCTCAGCAGTGTCCAATAGTCATGCTTTTCCGAAGAATGGGTCAAATTGATAGAAAAAGCACAGAGCAAAACGCTCTGTGCTTTTTGATGGGTGCTTGTGCCTATTTTACGGAAATAAAGTCCCGAGTGCGCCGAATCAGAGTCAGCGGTCCATTGAGGCCACTGGCTCTGATTACTATCCTGGGAACGTCAGTTCAGTAAGATCAACGCCGGGTAAGTTTAGCTTCCGCATTACATCAGCAGGACAAAAACGCATGAGGAAAACTCCAGAAATTAAGCGAGAGTTTCTTGCCATAATGATCAAACCTCGTACAGAGAAGCAATTCATCTCACCACCTTGTAGGTGGGAGTATTCTTGCTGATTTAAGATAAAAATGCATACTTCCTTTTTACCGAAATCCGGAGGAAGTCATTTTGAGCATTGATGCCTGCGTCTCTCCCGTTCAATAGCTGAACAGGTGAAAGTCAACCGTTTTCTGCAGTGCGGCGCAAAACCGGTTCCGACGCTCTCAGCTGTGGCTGCGCAAAAATTCCAGAAAATCCGATTGAGGCAGGGGCTGGGAATAGTAAAAGCCCTGAATAAAATCGAGGCCCTCCTGCTTCATACCGGCGAATTCCTCGTCTGTCTCAATGCCCTCCGCCACCAGCTTCAGTCCCATGTTGTGCGCCATACCGACTACGGCCTGCACCACCTGTCTGGCCTTCGGTGAACGGAAAAATGCTTTGGTCAAATCGTAATCCAGCTTGACGATGGAGACCGGCATTTCGACCACATACATCAGGTTGGATTCCCCTTTGCCGAAATCATCCAAGGAAAAGGTAAAGCCGTAGTCGATCAGCCGCTTCATATTTTCCAGCAGTGTGATCCGGGCACTGATGGATGCGGTTTCGGTTATTTCCAGATTGATCAGGCCGGGAGCAATCCCGTATTGACCGATGATGGAGATCAGCCGCTGGGACAAATTGGCCCGTTCGCACTGCACCACGGACAGATTCACTTCCACATACCGAATCCCAAGGGAAAGGGCCTCGGATTCTTTCAAAAACCGGCAGACCTTTTCAAACACCCGCTCTCCCAGATCCAGGATCTGGCCGGTTTCCTCGGCGATTGGAATGAAGCGGCCGGGAGGGAGCAGCTCCCCGTCCCGGGTCCTGATGCGGATCAGCGCTTCGGCAGAAGCAAAGCAGTGTTCGGCGGTGGAATAGATGGGCTGATAGAATACCTCTACCCGGTCTTCGGCCAGCGCATTGGCGATTTCCGCTTCCATCAGATGCTGCGCCCGGTAGCGGTCCACAGCAGCCATGTTGGCAGTGAGCAGGGCACCTGTGCGATCTCTGCGTGATGATGAGGCAAAGGCCAGGAAGCGGAACAGATCATCCGCATCGAAAAACACATCGGCACAGGGAACCAGGATGCAGCGCACCGCATCCCGGACGCAATCCATATCCGAAAATTCGGAAAAGATCTCCTTGCTGACATCTTCCAGGGACTGCGGATCCGGAGCGATGATGACAAGGCTCAGGCTGATGCGCTTAAACACCCACAATTTCCCACTGCGATTTGCCACGCGGATCATTTTCTGCAGGATCTCATTGGTATCAAAGTCCTGCCCCCCGGAAGGCACGGTGCTGTCAAAGGTAATTTCAAGAACGCTGAAGCCGAGATGCTGGGCATAAAGCTGCTTGAGGTATTCTGTCAGTGCATAGGCGTTGAAGCAGCCCAGTCGGCGATCCAGATTCGCCTCCGGATTTTCCAGAAGAACAAACAAAATCAGGACGCCCAAAGCGCTGGCAAAGCCAACGATCAGCAAGGCGCTGTTCAAAAACTGAATGGCGGCGGCCACGATCCAGATCAGCATCCAAAGGACGATGGCAAAGCCTCGCCGGGGGTTCAGACGCTTCCGGAACATAAAGGCGGCGCTCAGGGTCGCGGCCATGTACACGGCCACGAACAGATAAACCGCCAGCACGGCAGCGCCATAGGTATAGACCTGGCTTCCGTCGTCGAAGATGTGGATAGGAAGAACGTAGATCAATGCGCTCTGGACGCCGAGCAAAAGCAGCAGTATCCGGGTGAGCCGGCGGTGCCGCGCCTCGGACACCAGATCCGTGATGACATAGATCAGCGCCGAGCATGTCCCCCAGATCAATGTAATAATATAGGATTTACAGATAAAATTCACCAGGTACAGGGGCAAAAAATGCCGGAAATAGATGCATATGAGGGAAAGGATATCCAAAACAAGACTGCTGGTAATGGTATAGAGCACGAGGTAGAACACTTTTTCCTTATATAGCCGAAGTGTCCGGTGGCTGTTGAGAAAAATGATCAGCAGAACCAGAATGCACAGGCCGCACAACTGAATTTGAATGTTCATACCAATCCCTCTTTCGAGTCTGTCTTTTTGCTTCACTGTTTTTATGATAACAGGCTGTGCTTTTCCATGCAACAGGAATCGTCATGGTAAGGGTGGAAACCGGGAAAAAGATATAGGGAACGTAAGACCTGCCAGCCAGTCTTCATGGTAAGAAACCTTGAACAGAGAAGCAATTTATCTCACCATATATAGGTGGGAGAATTTCTGGAAATGCTGGTTAAAAATGGCGAATTCTGTCAAAATACAATATGATTTGCCGGGATTGATTGCAAGGACGTTTTGCTTATGATATGATGTGATAAAAATAGGGGGAGTGTGATGCTGGAATGAGGCAAGGTGCATCTGTTGCCATCCTGGGAGCAAGAGGCTCCGTTCCTGTCAGCGGCAGGGATTTTCA
>JAQXVF010000062.1 GCA_029224785.1 Bacillota bacterium | reverse complement strand
ATCTGCTTCGTTCCCGAGGTCGGCAAGCTGTACTACGGCAAGGTGGTCCGCATCCTGCCCATCGGCGCCTTTGTGGAGATCGCTCCCGGCCACGACGGCATGGTGCACATCTCCAAGCTGGACAACCGCCGGGTGGAGAAGGTGGAAGACGTACTGAACCTGGGTGACATGACCTGGGTGAAGTTCATGGGCTTCGACGAGAAGGGCCGCGCCAACTTCAGCCGCAAGGATGCCCTGAAGGAAATGGCAAATCAGTAATTCTGTATCCCCGCCGCTTTCCATGCGGCGGGGATTTTGCCCAAGGAGGCAATTCTATGAAGCAATCGTTTGGAAATCGGATGATTTCGCTGCTTTTCGCCGTTTTGCTGCTGTTTTTGATTCTCACTGCCGCCATTTCCCTGCCCATTTATCTCCGCCCGTTTTACTATGCCCACATCGATGCTATGGACCTGAGCGCCCTCAGCGGCTTTCCCAAAGAGGAGATTGTGCGAAGCTATGATGCGGTGCTGGACTACCTGACCCTGCCGGGGCACGCGTTTGGCACGGGGGTCATGGCCCATTCTCCGGAGGGGGCCGCCCACTTTGCCGACTGTAAGCGGCTGTTTTCCCTCAATTCGGCGGTGTTTCTCACCTCCGGTGCAGGGCTTCTTGTGCTGACCCTTTTGCGGCGCAGGCTGGGCCCTTACCGCCTTGGCAGGCGCCCGGCGGCCTTTTACGGCGGCGTGTGCGCAATCCTCCTGCCGTTGGTGGTGGGCGGTTTGGCCGCAGTGAATTTTGACCGGGCCTTCGTGGTGTTCCACCACATTTTCTTCCCCGGCAAGGACAACTGGCTTTTTGACCGCGAAACCGACCCGATCATCACCGTTTTGCCCCAGGAATTCTTCCTGCACTGCGCCGTGCTCATCGGCGCGGGACTGCTCGTCTTTGCTTCCATCGCCATCGTGCTCTCCCTCGTGCTGCAAAAACGGGAGATACTCCCGGCGCCTGGAACAGGAACAGAATATCCCCGGCAGCCCCCTTGCCAACAGGGGAGAAATCTGCTATAGTAGCAATAGAAACATAAAAGGAGGAGATACCCCATGCGTTTTCTTTTTAAGGTGCTGGCCCAGGTGGAAAAGCCCATCGTAGTGGGCCAGGACGGCAAAAACGGCAGACGGCAGTTGATCCCTGTGCCCTCCGGCACGGTGGAGGGCACGGATCTGCAGGGAAATCCCATCACCGGCATCGTGCTGCCCGGGGCCGTGGACAGCCAGGTGATCCGCCCCGACGGCAAGTGCGAGCTGTCTGCCCGCTACGGCGTGCAGCTCAGCGACGGAAGGTCCTTCTACATCGAAAACAACGGTATCCGCACCGTGCCGGAGGAATACGTCCCCCGGGTGCTGCGGGGAGAGTTCGTGGATCCGTCCCTGTACTATTTCGCCACCACCCCCAGGTTCGAAGCCTATGACGACTCCCTGCGCTGGCTGGAAAACTATGTGTTTCTGTGCAAGGCCGTCCGCAAGCCGGATGTGGTGGAGATCTCCTATTACGTTGTGGAATAAGCCCGGAAAAAACCCGGAGGACACAGTCCTCCGGGTTGATTATTGGTTTTCCGGGGAGGATTTCCCGGATTTTTGCTTTCGCAGATGCTTCCGGATGGCACCCACGATCCAACGGATCAGGGCAAATACCAGGAACATCAGCAAAAAGCCCACCACACCGAACACGATGTCGGCAAATTCCATGTTTCCGGTGCCGGTGACTTTTTGCCCGATCTCAATGGCAAAGGTGATCACCAGAATCACCGTAAACGTGTAGATCCAGGAGATGACGATCTCGTGTTTCCGGCGGGCAAGGGCCACAAAAATCGGATGCACGAGGAAAAAGATCCCCATTCCCACCAGACCGATGACCAGAAAATGCAGCGTCTTGTCGGAAAACCGGAATGCATACCGGTCGTTCAGCGCCATGATCCATCCGTGGCATCGGGAGAGAATCCCAACTACCCAGTACAAAAACTGCTTCAGCATACGGCGATCCCCGCTTTCCTTTCAGGATTTCCCCAGTATAGCAGTTTTTTTCTGCCGAAGTGTAAACAATCGGTGAATCATGGCCCGGATTACCGGTTCAGCAGGTACACCCCCACGTTCAGATACAGGGCAAAAACCAGCCAGACAAGGTAAGGCGCCATCAGCTTCCCTGCAGCCGGACGGACGTGATAAAACCGCAGGACGGTTCCTGCGGCGAGCACCAGCAGCGCCGCCAGCCAGATGGCCGCCGCCAGAAACGCCTGCCCATTGAAAAACAGCAGGGGCCAGAAAAAGTTCATGGCAAGCTGGATGCCGTAGGACCACAGGGCAGCCTGGATCCCGGCCCGGGGGCCGTCATCGGTATACACCAGGTAGGATGCCAGCCCCATCAGCAGGTAGAGAATGGTCCACGCCACGGAAAAGGCCCACCCCGGCGGAGACAGAGGCGGCTGGGGCAGGTTCTGAAACTCCTGCATTCCCCGGTGGGTCAGCCACGCAGACAATCCGCCCCCTGCCAGGGGAATGGCCAGGCAGGGGAGCAGTTTTTTCCAATCCAATTTCATATCGTATCCCTCCTGAGGATACTATATGGGTTTTTCCGCGGGCTATACATTCCCACTGCCGAAAAAGAGGGTCATTGAGGGGTTTCCCAGCTTTGCAGAATGGACAGAATGGTCTGCTCGTAGTCCCCGTCGTATTCCACGGACCGGCCGGCGCTGAGCACATTGCTTTCGGCGCCCCGCTCCGGTGCCGGGAACTCCCAGATGTGGTAGCGCAGACCCCGATGCTCAAAATCGATGGCGCCGCAGTCGTCCTCCTCCCGGTACTGGTACGACGTTCCCCGGGAATCCAGATAATGGCGGATTGTTTCAAGTCTCATGGGGTTCCTCCTGTTGTGCGTTGTCCGGCTTCAGCAGGCTGTCCAGGGACCGGCTGAAGAAAAAGTCATGTACCATGCGGTCGAATTCCGACCAAAGGGGCAGGGTCTGGCAGGTTTCGGCCCGGGGACAGGCCGGAGCATCCTGCTTCAGGCAGGCCACGGTGGCCAGAGTGTCCTCCATATATTCCAGGATCTCCCCAACCGTGTACTCCTCCGGCAGCCGGGTCAGGCGGTAGCCGCCGCCCTTTCCGCTGATCCCCAGGAGGAATTTGCCGTCCACCAGTTTTTTGACGATGATCTCCAGGTATTTTTTGGAGATATTCTGCCGTTGGGCAATGTCCTTCAGGGTCACGCAGCCGTCCGTCTGGTGCTCTGCCAGATCCAGCATCACTCGCAGGCCGTAGCGTCCTTTGGTTGAGATCATTCGATCGCCTCCTTTTTACCTATTGTACCTCAGGGTGAATAGGTAAATCAAGAAAAATTTTCCGTTTGCGTTAAAAACCTATTGACATGATAGGTGAATAGGTGTATAATGCAGGCATTCCAAAGAAACGGAGGGTCCGGATATGACTTGTCACGACTGTTGTGTTCCCATGAGCTGTCGAATGCTTATCTCCCGGGCATATCCCATGGCCGACGCCGGCGCATAGCGTCCCGCACCGTTTTTTCATACGGATTTGTGCCATTTGCCCGGGAGTATTGCAGCTTCCCGGGTTTTTGTCCTCTTCGGGCAGGAACCACACTACACGATTATCAGAAAAGAGGACTTGATTATGTCGAACTATCGTTTTGAAACACTGCAGCTTCACGTTGGCCAGGAACAGCCGGATCCCGCTTCCGATGCCCGGGCCGTCCCCATCTACGCTACCACTTCCTACGTTTTTCATAACAGCCAGCACGCTGCCGACCGGTTCGGTCTGGCGGATGCGGGCAACATCTACGGCCGGTTGACCAACTCCACCCAGGGTGTCTTTGAGCAGCGGATCGCCGCCCTGGAGGGCGGTGTGGCCGGACTGGCTGTCGCATCCGGCGCCGCCGCCATTACCTATGTGCTTCAGGCCCTGGCAAAGCAGGGAGAGCACATCGTCGCCCAGAAGACCATCTACGGCGGCACCAGCAACCTGCTGGGCCACACCCTGCCCCTGTATGGCATCACAGCCTCCTTTGTGGATATCCACGATCTGGCTGCCGTGGAGGCCGCCATCCAGCCCAACACCAAGGCGGTCTACATCGAGACCCTGGGCAACCCCAACTCCGACATTCCGGATATCGATGCCGTTGCAGCCCTGGCGCACCGCCATGGCCTGCCGCTGATCATCGACAACACCTTCGGCACCCCCTATCTCATCCGGCCCATCGAACACGGAGCGGATGTGGTGGTCCATTCTGCCACCAAGTTCATCGGCGGTCACGGCACCACCCTGGGCGGTGTCATAGTGGACGGCGGCACCTTTGACTGGGCCGCCTCCGGAAAGTACCCCTGGATCTCGGAGCCGAATGCCAGCTACCACGGCGTGAAATTCACGGAAGCCGCCGGAAAGGCCGCCTTTGTTACCTACATCCGGGCCATTCTCCTGCGGGATCAGGGCGCCTGCATCTCCCCCTTTGCCGCCTTCCTGCTGCTGCAGGGCACGGAGACTCTGAGTCTGCGGCTGGAGCGCCACGGAGAGAACACCAAAAAGGTGGTGGAGTATCTGTCCCAGCACCCCCTGGTGGAAAAGGTAAACCATCCCAGCCTGCCGGACCATCCCGATCATGGGCTGTATGAGAAGTATTTCCCCAACGGCGGCGGATCCATCTTCACCTTCCGGATCCGGGGCGGACGGGAGGAGGCATTCCGGTTCATCGATCATCTGGAGCTGTTCTCCCTGCTTGCCAATGTGGCGGACGTGAAGAGCCTGGTGATCCACCCGGCCTCCACCACCCACAGCCAGCTTTCGGATGCGGAGCTGGCAGACGTGGGCATCTATCAGAACACCATCCGGCTGTCCATCGGAACGGAGCACGTTGACGATATCATTGCCGACCTGGAAAAGGGCTTTGCGGCTCTTAAGAACTAAAATCGGAGGAGGAAAGCATATGTCCGGGAAAATTTACACTTCTGCGGACCAGCTCATCGGAAAGACCCCGCTGCTGGAGCTGACCCACATCGAAAAACAGGAGGGACTGGAGGCAAAGATCCTTGCCAAGCTGGAATACTTCAATCCCGCCGGCTCCGTCAAAGACCGGATCGCCAAGGCCATGATTGATGACGCGGAAGAAAAGGGTCTGCTGAAAGAGGGCTCCGTGATCATCGAGCCTACCTCCGGCAATACCGGCATCGGCCTGGCCTCCGTGGCTGCCGCCAGAGGCTACCGTATCCTCATCGTCATGCCGGAGACCATGAGTGTGGAGCGCCGGCAGATTATGAAGGCCTACGGTGCGGAGCTGGTGCTGACGGAGGGTGCCAAAGGCATGAAAGGCGCCATCGCCAAGGCGGAGGAGCTGGCAGGGGAGATCCCCAACAGCTTCCTGCCCGGCCAGTTTGTCAATCCCGCCAATCCGGCGGCCCACAGAGCCTCCACCGGCCCGGAGATCTGGGAGGATACGGACGGCACCGTGGATATCTTTGTGGCCGGCGTGGGCACCGGCGGCACCATCACCGGGGTGGGCGAGTATCTGAAAAGCCGGAATCCCAAGGTGAAGGTGGTAGCCGTGGAGCCGGAAACCTCCCCCGTTCTGAGCAGGGGCACCGCAGGTGCCCACAAGATCCAGGGCATCGGCGCAGGCTTTGTGCCGGATGTGCTGAACACGGCGGTCTATGACGAGATCATCCCGGTCTCCAACGAGGATGCTTTTGCCACGGGAAAGAGGATCGGCAAGTCTGAGGGCGTTTTGGTGGGTATCTCCTCCGGCGCTGCCGTCTATGCCGCGATCCAACTGGCCAAGCGGCCGGAAAACAAGGGTAAGACCATTGTGGCCCTGCTTCCGGACACCGGCGACCGTTACCTGTCCACACCCTTGTTTGCAGATTGACCCACTCCCTGTCGGATTCCCGGCAGAACTCCCCCCGGATGCAGCGCGCATCGCGCACATCCGGGGGGAGTTGTTTCTGTTTTGGGGCTTACCGGCAGAGGGCCTCAGCCAGGGCAGAGATTGCGGCTTCCGTGTCGGCGTTCATGGCGGAACGGATGGTGACTTTTTCCGGCAGAACGGTCAGGTTCTTGCACTTTTCCAGAGCGGCTGCCATGACCCGGGCGGCAGCAGGGGCCCAGGTGCCGTTTTCCACGAAGGCAACGGTCCGGTTCTGGTAGCCGCGCTCCGTCAGACCGTGGAGGAAGGTGTGCATGAAGGGGAAAATGTCCCCGTTGTAGGTGACGGAGGCCAGCACCAGCCGGTCATACCGGAAGGCGTCCTCGATGCACTCGGCCATGTCCTCCCGGGCAAGGTCCGCCAGCACCACCTTCTGGCCCTTTTCGGTGAGCTTCTGTGCCAGCAGCTCCGCTGCGGCCTTGGTATGTCCGTAAATGGAGGCGTAGGCAATGAGCACACCCGGCTCTTCCGGACGGTAGGAGGACCAGATGTCGTATTTTTCCAGGTAATGGCCCAGATTTTCCTTCAGAACGGGGCCGTGGAGGGGGCAGATGATGCGGATGTCCAGGCCGGAGGCCGCCTTCAGCAGCTTCTGGACCTGCATGCCGTACTTGCCCACAATGCCGATGTAGTACCGGCGGGCCTCGCAGTCCCAATCCTCCTCCACATCCAGAGCGCCGAACTTGCCGAAGCCGTCGGCGGAGAACAGGACCTT
>JAQXVF010000061.1 GCA_029224785.1 Bacillota bacterium | reverse complement strand
TCCCTTAAATTTCCAGATATTGCTCCAGACGGCTGCGGAGCCAGGGTTCTTCCGGGTCCAGAAATGTCCGGGGTCTGCCCGGAACGGGGATCAGATCATCATCCGCCAGTTCCCGGCGGATCCGGGCGCGGTACTCCTTGGGTACCATTCCAAAATTCTCTTCGAATAGCTGATTGAAGGATTTCAGGTCGGGGAAGCCGTTGTCCAGGGCGATCTGGGAGAGGTTTTTTCCGGGAACTCCCAGGTCAAAGATGGCCTGCTGGAAGCGGATCCGGGTCAGGTACTCGTGAAATCCGATGCCCATGGTCTGCTTGAACAGACTGGAGATGTAGGTGCGGTTGTAGTGAAAACGGTCTGCCACGTCCTGGAGCATCAGCTTATCCGCATAGTTTTCCGAGATGAAGGCCGTGATCTGGGCCATGAGGGTACTGTCGTCGGTGACATCCACCTCCACGGACCGGGGATACAGCTCCGAGGGGAACTGGGTGGACAGAAGATAGGCGATCATGCCCAGAGAGGAGCGGGCCAGATTCCGGCCCGGGCCGCGCTGACATCCGTCTGCAAGAGCGCGGATGAGGTTGGCGGCAAAATACCGGATGAGCCGGCAATTCCGCTGGTTCCGGTTGGTTTCGTCCGAGTGGAAGGAAAAGCGGCGGCAGGATTGCCGGGGGGTAAAGTCGCTCAGTGCCCTGGAGGAAAAGTGCAGCACCAGGGTCACGGTGTCCGGCTCCAAAGGATAGCTGGCATGGCCCACTCCGGGATTGACAATCAGAAAATCGTCCTGCTGCAGGATGATCTTCTCACCGCCCCGGTAAAACTCCAGTTTGCCCCGCAGTACGATGTCGATCTCGTACATATCCTCGTGCCAGTTGTAGCGGTATCCGTAGATCTTGTGGATATATCCGTCCACATAGGTGTTGCCCGGGAAAGTGTGGGAACAGAGCGTGCTCATGATTACTCCTCCTTGCGGCAGAATCAGGAAAAAGAAAAGCACTATAGAAGAATTATAGCCGATTTTGAACGGAAAAGCAACCGGTTTCGCCGGAAAACAGGAGAATTCCCGGGGTGCGGGATGCCGGGCGGCTGCTCCTGGCTGGCCTCCTTCCAAAGCATTCCGGGGCATCGGAAACTGGGAATCCGGGGATTGGAGATATCTTTTTCGGGGGTACATTTGTTCGCCCGGGAAAGAAAAAAGGTTGACAATCGGAAAAGATGTGCTATAATCTCTTGCAAGAGAATAGGCAAATGCAATGACGGAGTTATGTATCTGTGGGATGCTCCAGAGAGTTGGCGGGTGGTGCGAGCCAATGCGGAAAACGGAATGCAGTCTGCCTCCTGAGCAGGTTTCGCGAACGTTTCGGCCAGTAGCGGGATCCGACCGGCCTCGTTAACGGCTATGGGCTTGTTAGAGCCCGAGAAAGATGCGTCTTCCCAAGGGGAGATGAATCAGGGTGGTACCGCGGTTTTTTGAAATTCGTCCCTGAAGCCATAGGCTTCAGGGATTTTTTTATTCGCAAGGTAAGGAGAAACAGCTATGAGAAACATCAGGATCACAGATATGACCATGCGCCAGACCGGCAAATCCGCCGGCTACAGCCTCAGCTTCCGGGAGAAGATCGAGCTGGTAAAGCTGCTGGACAGGCTGAACGTGTCCGTCATCGAAGTCAGCCCCATCACCAGCCCCAAGATCGACCGGCTTCTGATCAAGTCCATCAGCTCTGCCGTGAAGGAGAGCACCGTGGCGGTATCCGTGGGCCTGAAAGAGGAGAACATCGACCTGGCCTGGGCAGCTCTGGAGGAGGCAAAGCATCCCCGCCTGCAGGTGCTGGCGCCGGTCAGCGCCGTCCAGATGGAGTATCTTGCCGGAAAGAAGCCCGATGCCATGCTGCAGGCCATTCAAAGCCTGACAGGTAAGTGCCGTGCCCTGTGTGAGGATGTGGAGCTGATCGCTGATGATGCCACCCGAGCGGATCCGGCCTTCCTGTACGAGGCCATTCGTGCCGGGATCCGGTCCGGCGCCACGGTGGTGACATTGTGTGATGCTGCAGGCATGATGCTGCCGGACCAGATCACCGAATTTCTGCAGGAGACCTACCGGAACGTCCCGGAGCTGCGGGAGGTGTGCCTGGGTATCTCCTGCCGGAACGAGCTGGCCATGGCAGATGCCTGTGCGGTGGCGGCTATCCGCTGCGGCGCAGGGGAGGTCAAATGCGCGGCATACGGGGAGGATGTGATCCGGCTGGAGAACGTGGCACGGATCCTGTCTGCCCGGGGCGGCAGCTTCGATGCCGGATGCGGCATCCGCACCACCCAGATGAACCGGATCCTGGATCAGGTCCGCCGGATGTGTCAATCCGGCCGCAGCGGCACCTCTCCCTTTGACAACGGGGTCCGCAGCGAGGAGGGCACCTTCCTGACGGTCCATGACGACCGGACCGCCGTGCTGAAAGCGGTGGAAAAGCTGGGGTATGACCTGTCGGAGGAGGACGGTGCCCGGGTGTTTGAGGCCTTCGGACGCATCGCCGCCAGAAAAGAAACGGTAGGCCCCAAGGAACTGGATGCCATCGTGGCCTCTGCCGCCATGCAGGTGCCGCCCACCTACAAGCTCATCAGCTATGTGATCAACAGCGGCAATCTGATCAGCGCCACCGCTCACGTGAAGCTGCAGAAGGCCGGCACGGCAAAAGAAGGCATCAGTCTGGGCGACGGCCCCATCGATGCCGCATTCCTGGCCATCGAGCAGATCGCCGGACACCACTATGAGCTGGACGATTTCCAGATCCAGGCCGTCACCGAAGGCCGGGAGGCCATGGGCGAGGCGGTGGTGAAGCTGAGAAGCGGCGGAAAGCTGTTCTCCGGCAGGGGAATCTCCACCGACGTGGTGGGGGCCAGCGTCCATGCCTACATCAGCGCCCTGAACAAGATCGTCTACGAAGAGTCCGCCACCTGATTTCCGGCAGAAAGGAGACAGCCATGAATCTTTCATTTTCGACCCGCGGCTGGCAGAACTGCGGCTGGGAGCAGGACATTGACACCGCGGTGACCATGCGTTTCGGAGGCATTGAGCTTTACAATGCCCAGCGGGAGGAATCCCTTACGGGCAGGGGCGGCCCCCTTCACAAATACAACACCGCTGCCACCGTGCGGCAGCTTCGCGAACAGGGGCTGAAGATCCCCTGCCTGGACACCTCCTGCGACCTGTCCCAGGGGGAAAGCCTGCAGGAGATCCTGGCGGCAATGGAGATCGCCCGGAACATCCAGTGCCCCTATGTGGCGGTGACGGCGCAGAATGATGCAGAGGACATCATTGCGGACACGCTGCAAAAGCTGCTTCCGGAGGCAAGGGAGCAGCGTGTGGCCGTTCTCATCAAGACCACCGGCATCTATGCCAATACCCAACGGCTGCGCAGCCTGCTGGACGGCTTTGCCTGCGACGAGCTGGGCGCCCTGTGGGATGTGCACCACACCTACCGGGACTTTGACGAAAGCGGCGACACCACCATCAAGAATCTGGGCTCCTACATCCGTCACGTACACCTGCGGGACTCCGACGATGCCCATACCTATAACCTGATCGGCGAGGGCACCCTGCCGGTGGCGGATATGATGCGTGCCCTCAGCTCCATCGATTACGACGGTTTCCTCTCATTAGAGTGGAAGCCGGAATGGATGGAGGATCTGGCAGACCGGGAGATCATTTTTCCCCATTTCGTCAACTACATGAACCGGTTTGACAGCCCCCGGGGAAAGAAAAAGACTCTCTACGACAATGCCTCCCATACCGGACAGTACGTTTGGAAGAAGGATGTGCTGATCAACGAGACCTTTTCCCAGGTGCTGGACCGGATGGTGGAGGAATTCCCGGACCAATATGCCTTCAAATACACCACCCTGGACTACACCCGCACCTATGCGGAATTCCGGGAGGATGTGGACAATTTCGCCGCCGCTCTGATCTCCCTGGGAGTTCGCCGGGGCAGCAAGGTGGCCATCTGGGCCACCAACGTACCGGAATGGTTCATTACCTTCTGGGCCACCACCAAGATCGGTGCCGTGCTGGTGACGGTGAACACCGCCTATAAGATCCACGAGGCGGAGTATCTGCTGCGGCAGTCCGATACCCACACTCTGGTGATGATCGAGTCCTGCCTGGACTCCAATTACCGCCAGATTATCCGCAGCCTGTGTCCGGAACTGGAGTCCACCAAACCCGGTGAGGCGCTGCACTGCAAGAAGCTGCCGTTCCTGCGCAATGTTATCACCGTAGGCTTCCGGCAGAAGGGCAGCCTGACCTTCCGGGAGGCCATGGAGCGCTCCGCACTGGTTCCCCGGGAGGAGGTCCTGCGGATGGCTGCCGCGGTGCGGTCGGGAGACGTGTGCAATATGCAGTACACCTCCGGCACTACCGGCTTCCCAAAGGGCGTCATGCTGACCCACTACAATGTCATCAACAACGGAAAGTGCATCGGTGACCGGATGGACCTTTCCACAGCAGACCGGATGATGATCCAGGTGCCCATGTTCCACTGCTTCGGCATGGTGCTTTCCATGACCTCCAGCATGACCCACGGCGCTACCCTGTGCCCCATGCCCTATTTCTCCGCCAAGGTCTCTTTGGCCTGCATCAATCAGGAACGGATCACGGCCTTCAATGGTGTTCCCACCATGTTCATCGCCATGTTCAACCATCCCGATTACCGAAAGACGGATTTTTCCCATATGCGCACCGGCATCATGGCCGGTTCCGGATGTCCCCCGGAGCTGATGCGCCGGGCGGCCCGGCCGGATGAAATGAACATGACCGGCATTGTCAGCGTCTACGGACAGACCGAGTCTGCCCCCGGCAGCACCATGAGCGCCTGGGACGATCCCCTGGACCTGCGCTGCAACACCGTGGGCTACGCATTCCCCCATGTGGAGTGCAAGATCATCGACCCGGAGACCGGAGAGACTCTGCCGGCCAACCGGAACGGCGAATTCTGCTCCCGGGGCTACAACACCATGAAGGGCTACTACAAAATGCCCAATGCCACCGCCGCCGCGGTGGACAGGGAAGGCTGGCTTCACTCCGGCGACCTGGCCTGCATGGATGATGACGGCAACTACCGCATCACCGGCAGGCTGAAGGACATGATCATCCGGGGCGGCGAAAACCTGTATCCCAAGGAGATCGAGGAATTCCTGTACACCCACCCGGCAGTGAAGGATGTGCAGGTCATCGGCGTGCCGGATAAGAAATACGGGGAGGAGGCCATGGCCTGCATCATCCTCAAGGAGCCGGGCAGTGTCACGGAGGAGGAGATCCTTGCCTTTACCCGGAAATCCCTGGCACGGCACAAGGTTCCCCGGTATGTGGAGTTTGTGGACAGCTTCCCCATGAATGCCGCCGGCAAGATTCTGAAATACAAAATGCGGGAGGATGCCGCCAAACGCCTGGGACTGGTGGGTGCGGCAGGCATCGATACTGCCGGCACCGGAGAAAAGGCAGAATAAGGGAGAACGCCCCGGAGGTGGAAAAAGTAGTTGACAATTCCATATTCCAAGAGTATAATCTGAGGAAACAGCAAAAAAGCGATGACGAAGACGGTCGAAGGGACTGCTTACAGAGAGCCGGCGGGTGGTGCGAGACGGTGGCATGAACTTCAGGACTTATCCCTTCTGAGCCGGAGGCCCGAACACGTTTGCTAAGTAGGCGTCTCCCGTTTGCCCGCGTTAAGGGATAGGATTTGTTGGAATCCGAAGCGGCAGCGGACTCGCTGCAATTTGAGTGGTACCACGGGAATGTTTTTACAGTCTCGCCTCAAGATGTATTCTTGGGGCGGGACTTTTTTAATATCGTACCAAAGGAGAAACACCATATGATCAGTCAAACTACAACCAATCAGCTTCAGGGCGTTGCACAGCGGATCCGGGAAATGCGGGAAATCATCGGCTACAGCCCGGCTACCATGGCGGAGCTGGTGGAGGTTCCGGAAGCGCTTTACCTGCAGTACGAATCCGGTACCGTGGATCTGCCGTTTACCTTCATGCACAAATGCTCCATGGCCTTCGGCGTGGAGCTGACGGAGCTGATGGAAGGCTACAGCGCCCGGCTGACCAGCTACACCATCACCCGCAACGGCAAGGGCCCGGTGACGGCGACGGAGGACGGCATCACCATTCAGAACATGGCCGCCATGTTCCAGAACAAGATGGCCACCCCTTCCTGGTGCACCTACACCTACGACCCCGAGCTGGAGAAAAAGCCCATCCACACCGTCACCCACTCCGGCCAGGAGTTCGACATGATCGTCAAGGGCACCATGAAAATCCGGGTAGGCGAGCACGAGGAAGTCCTCCACGAGGGCGACAGCATCTTCTTCAAGAGCTCCACCCCCCACGGCCAGATTGCAGTGGGCGGCCAGGACTGCGTATTCCTTGCCATGATCATGGCTTCCACCGAGCGGGAGCAGTGGACCACCGCCAAGCCCCTGATCCAGGAGAAGACCGACGAGCACCTGCTCTGCCGGGAGTTCATCGTCCCGGAGGAGGGCGACGACGGCAGCATGAAGGCCCTCCGCTTCCAGAACACCGAGCGCTACAATTTCGCCTTCGACACCGTGGATGCCATCGCCCGGAAGAGCCCGGACAAGCTGGCCATGGTGCACATCGCAAACGACATGACCGAGCGTCGCTTCACCTTCAAGGATATGAAGGACGCTTCCAGCCAGGCGGCCAACTACTTCACCTCCCTGGGCATCAAGCGGGGCGACCGGGTGATGCTGGTGCTCAAGCGGCACTACCAGTTCTGGTATTCCATCCTGGCCCTGCACAAAATCGGCGCCATCGCCATCCCCGCCACCAATCAGCTTTTGCAGCACGACTTTGAGTACCGCTTCCAGGC
>JAQXVF010000060.1 GCA_029224785.1 Bacillota bacterium | reverse complement strand
CCCGCTTCATTTCGGACTCGAAGCTGGCCTTTCCGTGGATGATGTTCTCTTCCCGCTTCTCTTTTTTGAACCACTGCTTGATTTTGGTCCGGGCCTGGTTGCTCTTGCAGATGTTCAGCCAGTCCCGGCTGGGGCCTTTGGCGTTTTTGGAGGTGATGATCTCCACGATGTCGCCGTTGACCAGGGTGGTGTCGATGTTGGCAATGCGGTTGTTCACCTTGGCGCCCACCAGGGCGTTGCCCACGCCGGAATGGATGGCATAGGCAAAGTCGATGGGGGTGGAGCCGGAGGGAAGGTTCACGATCCGGCCCTTGGGGGTAAACACAAAGACCTCGTCGTTGAACATATCGATCTTCAGAGAGTTTACATAATCTTCCACATCGGTATCCTGCTGGCTTTCCAGCAGACGGCGCACCCATTCGAAGTCCTTTTCGTTTCCGGTTCCGGTTCCCTGCTTGTACTTCCAGTGGGCTGCGATGCCGTATTCCGCCGTCTGGTGCATATCCCAGGTGCGAATCTGCACTTCGAAGGGAATGCCCTGGGAACCGATCACCGTGGTGTGGAGGCTCTGATACATATTGGGCTTGGGCGTGGAAATGTAGTCTTTAAACCGGCCGGGCACCAGATTGAACAGGTCATGGATGTGTCCCAGCACGTTGTAGCAATCGGGGATGGAGTCCACGATGACCCGGAAGGCGTACAGGTCGTACATCTCATCCAGAGTCTTGTTCTGGGCCTGCATTTTGCGGAAGATGGAGTACACGTGCTTGATCCGACCGTAGGTGGTGTTGGAAATGCCCACGGCAGACAGCCGGTCGGTGATGGCGGCCTGGATGGTGTGCATAAAGGCTTCGTCCTGCTCCTTACGGGCATTCAGATAGTCCATGATACGGGTGTAGTCCTCCGGGTACAGGTATCGCATGGAGGTGTCTTCCAGCTCCCACTTGATCTTCTGCATACCAAGACGGTGTGCCAGAGGCGCGTAGATGTCCATGGTCTCCCGGCACTTGCTGATTTGCTTGGCGGGGGTCTGGTACTGCATGGTCCGCATATTGTGCAGCCGGTCGGCGATCTTGATAAGCACTACCCGGATGTCGTTGGACATGGCCATGAACATTTTCCGCAGGTTTTCCATCTGGGCCTGCTCGGAACTGGAGAAATTGGCCCGAGTCAGCTTGGTGACCCCCTCCACCAGCTCTGCCACGGTGGGGGAAAAGAGCCGGGCAATGTCATCGTGGGAGGTATCGGTGTCCTCAATGCAGTCGTGGAGCAAAGCGCCCAGGATGGCGTCGGTATCCAGTCCCATTTCGGCCACAATCTCCGCTACGGCCAGAGGGTGAATGATATAGGGGGAACCTTCCTTGCGCTTCTGATCCTTATGCTTGTCCCGGGCGTACTCCACGGCCTTGTCCACAAGGCTCATGTCGGTGCCGGGCATATACTTTGCAATGGCATTGCACATGGAGACATAGTGTTCCTCAAAGGTTTCCATAAAAGGTCATCTCTCTTTCGCTTGCAGCAGAAGCTGCATGGTCTTGCTCCGGTTCAGGTCTGCCTTACCCTCCCTGGGGTGGATTTGGAGAATCAGGTTGTTGCGGTAGCGGCGGTATGTAAGCAGCTCCACATCGGAGAAAATGTCCAGGCAGGCCATCATCTGGCCCAGGCTCAGGGCAGCGCCGGAGCGCCGGACGATCTTCCGGCACAGGCACATGGGGGATTCCCGGATCTCCGGGCCGGGGAAGCTCTGCAGGCAGCGCCATACCGCAGCCAGGGTGGAGCGGTCCGGCAGCAGGCTTTGGGCTGCCTGGGGGGTCAGGCTGCCGGAGCACAGAGCCCGGTAGCAGCCCACCTCCGGCAGGCAGGGGGCGCTGCAGGAGGGACGGATGTCCAGGATGTTCATCTGGACGGTCACCTCTCCCCGGAATTCGTTGACCTGGGGGACAAAGGCGGCGTCTACCAGGTCTCCGGGGGCAATGGAGGCGGATTCCGCCGTGGCGGAGAAGTAGATGGCGTTGAGGGTGTGTTTTCCTTTTTTCAGCCGGAGGCGGATGTGCTTTCCGCCACCCACGGGAATGATCCGCTCAATGACCAGTCCCTCCATCATCAGCACCGGCCTGGGGCAGCCGCTGCCGCAGGGCTCCAGGGCCTGCAGGGAACTGACGTTGTTCAGGGTCAGCAGCTCCGGGGAGATCTCGCAGTCCACCTCCAGCACGGTGCGGGGGGCGTCGTCGGAGTAGTAGGAATCCGCCAGAGCACAGATCTCCTGCCGGAAGGCGGGGATACAGCTCCGGGAAATGGTAAATCCTGCGGCCAGCTCATGACCGCCATAGCTTTCCAGAAGGTGAGACAGGGAGGACAGGGAGGCAAACAGGTTAAAGCCGCCGTAGCTCCGGGAGCTGGCCTTGCCGTGGTCTCCGTCCATGCAGATCAGGAAGGTGGGGCAGCAGTATTCTTCCGCAATGCGGCTGGCAACGATGCCCACAACGCCCTGGTGCCAGGTCTCGTCCGCCAGGACGATGGCCTTGGGGAGCTGGCCGTCCGGCAGCATGGACACGGCCTGCCGGTAGATCTCGGTTTCCACGGCCTGTCGCTGGCGGTTCAGCTCGCACAGGGCCTGGGCCAGGGAAGCGGCTTTCGCCGGGTCCCGGGTAAGGAACAGATCCACGGCCAGATCGATCTGCCCCATGCGTCCGGCTGCATTGATCCGCGGGGCCAGCATAAAGCCGATGGTGGAGGCACTGAGGCTCCGGCTGTCGCATCCGGTTTCCGCCATCAGGGCGGCAATGCCCACCCGGGGATCCTCCGTCATCCGGCGCAGGCCTTTTTGCACAAACACCCGGTTCTCGCCCCGGAGCTGCATCACATCTGCCACGGTGCCCAGGCACACCATATCGGAGTACTCCTCCAGAACGGCTTCCTGGTCTCCGGAAATGGCGGCGGCCAGCTTGAAGGCAACGCCTACGCCGGACAGGTTCTTGTGGGGGTACCCACCATCGGGACGGTGGGGATCCACTACGGCAACGGCCCGGGGAAGCTGCTCCTTGCATTCATGATGGTCGGTAATGACCAGGTCAATGCCCATGCTGCGGCACAGCTCCGCCTCCTCTACGGCGGTGATGCCGCAGTCCACGGTGATGATCAGGTTGGCCTTTTCCTCTTTGAGCTGGGTGATGGCGGTCACGTTGAGACCGTAGCCCTCCTCCAGCCGGCCGGGGATATAGGACAGACAGTCGGCGCCCTGCTTTCTCAGAAAGTCCGTCAGGAGGCAGGTGGCGGTGATGCCATCCACGTCGTAGTCGCCGTAAACCACGATTTTCTCTTTGCGGTCCAGGGCCTGCCGGATCCGCCGGACGGCTTTCTCCATGTCGGTCAGCAGCAGGGGGCTGGGCAGGGGACGGTCGCAGGAGAGATACTCGTCTGCCTGCTGTGGGTTTTCAATGCCCCGGGAGGAGAGCACCATGGAAACCAGTGGGGCATACCCTGCGCCCACCAGTGCGTTGACCGCTCCGACCTGAGGCTCCTTTACATTCCAGATTCCGTATTTCAAAATATCCACATCCAAATATAAACATTTAAGATGTATTATATCAAATCTTACGGAATTACACAATAGGCAGTTTCCGGATTTCCTTTGTCAGGACTGGAAAAATCCCATGCAGCGGCACAGAATTACGGCCAACAGCGGGGACAGGATCAGGCCGGGAAATCCCCAGAGACGGAACCCGATGTACAGGGCTGCCAGAGTAATCAGAGGATCGATTCCCAGACGTCGGCCCAGAAGCCGGGGTTCCAGAACGGTGCGGGTCAGGGCTGCAGCGGCATATAGCACCAGCAGGCCCAGCGCCCTGCCGCCGTTTTGCTGCAGCAGACACACCAGGCTCCAGGGGATCAGCACAGTGCCGGTGCCCAGGACGGGGATCGCATCCACCAGAGCAATGAGAAACGCCCACATGGGGGCGGTAGCCACGGACAGAAGCATCAGTCCCAGCGTCAGAATGACAAAGGTGATGCCTGTCAGGATGGCCTGCGCCCGGAGATAGGCACCCAGGGTGTGCTTCAGATCCTGCCAGAAGGGAGGGATGGGGCTGGTTTCCGGATCCGGCAGGAGTCGGCGGAGCCTGGGCATCCGGGCGGAGATCATGTAGGCCGCCAGAATGCCGGTGCCTGCGGAGAGGGCACCTCCCGGCAGACGGGACAGAAAGCCTCCGGCAAAGCCCAGCAGATAAGTGCAGACCCGGTCCAGAACGTGGGAGCCACCGGAAAACAGCCGCATCACCATATCCCGAAGAATCACCGAAAGCTCCTCCGGAAGCAGGGAGGCCCGGCTGATCAGCCAGTCCTCCAAAAGACTCAGGCCCTGCCGGGCGGCGGCTACGGCGTCGGGCAGGATCCCGCAGAGCATCCCTGCCTCCCGGAAGAGAAATGCCAGCAGAAAGGTGCAGCCGGTCAGCAGAAGCAGCAGCGTGGCGGTGACACCCAGCGCCGCAGCGGCTCCCCGGGGCAGGTGCAGGTCCTCGTTGAGGAAACGCACCCCCGGCTCTGCCGGGACGGCAAGAGCGGCTCCCAGCAAAAAAGGAAACAGCAGGGGGAGCAGGTATTTGGTTCCGAGCCAGATCCCCAAAAGGATCCAGAGAGCGGGGAGAAGCTTGCGGAAAACAGGTCGTTTCATGGAAAACCTCCGGGGAAATCATGCAGTATCCCTTGCGTTTTTCAGGTCGTTGTGCTATAATCATTCATACAATCACCGGCAAAAATCTGTAGCACCGGGAGGCTGTCATGACAAAGAATCCGAAGTATTTTATCATTGAAGCATCTGCGCTGCCGGAAGTGTTTCTGAAGGTTGCGGAGGCAAAGCGTCTGCTTTCCACCGGCGAGGCTGCCACGGTCAACGAGGCCACGAAAATGACCAACATCAGCCGCAGCGCGTTTTATAAGTACCGGGATGCGGTTCTGCCCTTTCAGAATATGATGACGGGCAGGATTATCACCTTCCAGCTTCTGCTCCGGGACGAGCAGGGAATCCTCTCCGGGATCCTGGCGGTGTTCGCCGAGCGGGGGGCCAATATCCAGACCATCAACTCCATCGTGCCCAGTAATAGCTGCGCGGTGGTGACGATCTCTGCCGACACCATGCATCTGACCGAGTCCCTGGAGGATTTCATGCGGGAGCTGGAAAACTTCAAGGGCGTCATCAAGTCGGAGATTCTTGCCGGCTGATGGGGAGATTCTCCCCCGTTTCTATGCAGGATATTCTTGCTCCGGCAGAAAAATCCGGGAAAATCCCGGTTCCGGCAGGAAAAAACCATTGACAAAGCGGGCAGGATGTGGTATGCTCTTCAGGTAATCAAGAAGGCTGAACATCCGCCTCACCTCCAGCTTCGTGTGAAGAGGTCCTATCTTCTCAATTTCCCCGTGGGGGATTTCTGCAGATGATCGCGGATGCTTCGGCATCCGCTTTTTGTTTCATTTGGAGGTGTTACCATCAGCAAATTAGAACATCAGCTCAATGAAGAGATCCGCGATAAGGAGATCCGGGTCATCGGCCCTGAAGGCGCCCAGCTTGGGATCATGGCTCCCGCGCAGGCGCTGGCCATTGCAGAGGAGCAGGAGATGGATCTGGTGAAGATTTCTCCCAATGCCGTTCCGCCTGTCTGCAAGATCATGGACTATTCCAAATTCTGCTTCGACCAGAAAAAGCGGGAGAAGGAAGCCAAGAAGAACCAGCGGGTCGTGGAGATCAAAGAGATCCGCATGAGCCCCAGTATCGACACCAACGATCTCAACACCAAGATCAAAAGTGCCCAGAAGTTCCTGAAGGACGGCAACCGGGTCAAGGTGAGCGTCCGCTTCCGTGGACGTGAGATGGCACACACCAATCTGGGTGAGAAGCTGCTGAAGGATTTTGCGGATGCCTGCTCGGATGTGGCGGCTCTGGAAAAGAACCCCAAGCTGGAAGGCAGATTTATGGCAATGTTTCTGTCCCCCAAGAGCGGTAAATAATTTCTATTACAAAAGATACGGAAGGAGAACCAACCCATGCCCAAGCTGAAAACCCATAGCGGTGCAAAGAAGAGATTCAACCTTACCAAGACCGGCAAGGTCAAGAGAGCACACGCTTATAAGAGCCATATCCTCACTAAGAAGACCACCAAGCGTACCCGTCATCTTCGTACCACCACTTACGCCGATTTGACCAATGTCGACGCAATCAAGAAGATGATCCCGTACAAATAAGGCAGATAGGAGGATACAGAAATGGCAAGAGTTAAAGGCGCAATGATGACGCGCAAGAGAAGAAATGCAACCCTGAAGCTGGCGAAGGGCTACTGGGGTTCCAAGTCCAAGCACTTCAAGATGGCCAAGCAGGCCGTCATGAAGTCCGGCAACTACGCTTTTGAGGGACGTAAGCAGAAGAAGCGTGCATTCCGCACCCTGTGGATTGCCCGTCTGTCCGCTGCCGTTGCTCCTTACGGCCTGAACTACTCCACCTTCATGAACGGTGTGAAGAAGGCCGGCATCGAGATGAACCGCAAGAGCCTGTCCGAAATGGCCATCCAGGACGCCGCCGCTTTCGCAGCCGTCGTGGAGAAGGCAAAGGCTGCCCTGCAGTAAGTGCTTTTTAGAGCTCTGCAAACATTGCAGAGCTCTTTTTTGCTATGGAGGAGATGAGGATGGAACTGCACCATGTTGCGGCCCGGGAAGGCCGGCTTTCCGTCATTCTGCGGCAGGATATGAAGATGTCCTCCGGGCTTGTGAACCGGGTAAAATGGCAGGGAGAGCTTCTGGTCAACGGGGTAAGCGTCCATACGGATCATCCCGTGGCCCCCGGAGACCGGATTCTATGCCGGGTGGCGGAGCCGGAGCAGAATTATCCGGCAGAGGACGGGCCCCTTCGGGTGCTGTACGAGGATGAGGCCATTCTGGCGGTGGACAAGCCTGCCGGAATGCTGATCCACCCCTCCCGGTCCCGGATCTCCGGCACCCTGGCCAATTTCGTCCAGGGCTACTACCAAAAAACCGGCGGACAGGGGGCATTTCACCCCATTACCCGGCTGGATCGGGATACGTTTGGCGTGGTGCTCATTGCCAAAAACAGCCATATCCACGCCCTTTTGGGGGAGCTGCACCGCCGGGGCACCCTGAATAAGACCTATGAGGCCCTGGTGTTCGGTCATATGCCGGCGGCGGAGGGGAGAATCGACGGCCCCATTGCCCGGCTGCCTTTGCCCAGCGTGCTGCGGCAGGTTTCCCCGGAGGGGAAGCCCTCTCTGACGGAGTACCGGGTGCTGGAGGAGGCACAGGGGTTCTCCCGGGTGCTGCTGATGCCCGTTACCGGAAGAACCCACCAGCTTCGGGTCCATTGTGCCTATGTGGGATGCCCCATCCTGGGGGATCCTCAGTACGGGTCGGAAGCGTCCCGGATTTTTTCGGAGGAACGAGGGCTGTGTTCCCAGGTGCTGTGCGCAAGAAGCCTGGAGTTTCCCCATCCTCTGACCGGGCAGAGCATGACGATCCGGTCGAAAATGCCGCTGCTGCCGGAAGCGCAGCAACAATGGGAGGAAAAATGTGAAAAACCAACATTCTGAGAGCCGAAAGCCCCTGGATGCCAATCATTTGAAGATTCTTGCCATGTTCTGTATGCTGCTGGATCATATCTGGGCCACCACCAGGCTCAGCCCGCCCTGGATGCACTATGTTGGAAGGCTGGCCTTTCCGATTTTTGCCTTTCAGCTCACCGAGGGCTTTTTCCACACCCGGGATCGGAAAAAATACAAAAAACGATTGTTGATATTCGCTCTGATCTCGGAGATTCCCTTTAATCTCATGGTGGGAGGGTACTGGCTGTACCCCTTCCAGCAGAATGTGCTCTGGACCTTCCTGCTGGGGCTTCTGGCCATGGAGTTTCTGGAAAAGGCCAAAGCCTGCCGCACCCCTGCCGGGTGGATTCGGGGAGTCGGCGGCGGGCTTTTGTGCGTGCTTGCCGGCATGGTGCTGGCAGTGGATTACGGCGGCATCGGGGTAGCCACGGTGCTGGTGTTTTACCTGTTCCCGGGCAGGCCGCTTTTCCAGTTTGCGGGGCTGTTCGTTCTGCTGCAGGTGATCTTCCAGGGACAATACTTCGCCGTTCCGGTGTTTGGAACGGTTCTGGAGTGGAATGTGGAGGCCATTGGGATCCTTGCTATGGTTCCCATCTGCCTGTACAACGGAAAGCGCGGCAGCACCCATCCCTTCTTCCGCTGGGCAGGCTATGTGTTTTACCCTGCACACATGACCGTGCTGTGCCTGCTGAGTCTGCTCTGGTAGAGAAAACCGCAAAATACAACCCCCGCAGGAAACCGTTGGGTTTCCTGCGGGGGTTGATTGCTTGCTGCCCGGAGGGCTTTTTGAGGGATTACTTACCGACGGTCATGGAGAAAGCTTCCGGAACGACGTCAGTGGCCTGGGCGAGGACTTCCGCCTCGGTCAGGGCATCGGCAGCGGAGCCGGTGGCTTCCATTTCCCCGGGAGCGATCTGGATCAGTGCGGCAGCGGGCCAGACACCGTCATCGAAGGAGCCCATGGAGAAGATTCCGCCGGTGTTTCCAATGTCGATGGCGTACAGGGTGACGGAGTTCTTGCTTTCGTTGAAGCAGCTTGCGAAGATAAACTGTCCGTCATAGTACAGGGACTGGAAGTACGGCGTATCGGTGGTGATGCCGGTGCTTCCCATCAGAGCGTCCTCTTGACCGAAGAAGTAGTAATAGGCACCATCCAGGTTGATGAAGGCGTCCTGATACAGGTTTCCTTCACTGTCCAGCATATAGTAGATGTCAAGATACTGGCCGTAGTAGCTATTGAACACGGAGCCTGCATAGGTGATGCCCACCAGCTCGTTGGAGCAGTAGTTGAAAGCACCCAGGTAGTCACCGGTGGAGGCATCCACCACAACAACGTAGTTGAAGTAGGTTCCCATCAGAACGTTGCCCAGGTTGGGGGCGGGAGCCAGGTCTGTGTAAGCGATGGAGGAGGTGCCCACCAGATTCAGCCCGAAGGAGGCGGGATCCACGGTGTACAGGTTGGAAACGCCGGCGTTGGTGTCCAAATCGGAGGCGTACAGGGTGCCGTCGGCACCGTATGCCATGGCATTGACGGGGGCATTGTCGGGAGCCTGGGCCAGCTTGGTGTACTCCGGCAGGGAGGAGGTGTTGAACTGGCTGAACCAGACCAGACCATCTTCGTCCCACACGGCGGCGTTGAGATCCACGGAGATCTCCACGACCTGAACCAGACACTGTGCGGTGACCTGAGGATCCACCGCAGAGGCGGCGGTGATGACACAGTCGCCTGCGCCCACGGCATAGACCGTACCGTCCTGGCTGACGGTTGCCACGGACTCATCGCTGGAGGTCCAGGTTACTTCACGGCTTGTCAGAGTCTTGGGTTCGGCCTTGGCCGTCAGAACAGCGGAGTTGTTCTTCACCAGAAGCAGGGAAGTATCGCTGATGGAAACGCTCTCCACGGTTTCGGTAGGCTCGGTGTTCAGGAACACACGATAGGTGGAGATGTTGCCGGCATAGTCGATGGCCTGTACCAGGTAAACATCGGCATCCAGACCACTGCCCAGGGGGGCGGTGACGGAGGGAACGCCTACGGCGGCCCGGCCGACCAGTGCTTCTCCATCGGCGGAGTACAGCAGAATGGCGGCAATGTACTGGTTGTCGCTGACGGAAACGGTGATGCTGCCTGCCTCATCGTTGGCGACAGCCTCCAGGACGGGAGCGGTGTTGTCAATGGTGAGCTGGGTGGTGAAGCTGGCGCCGTCACCCAGGCCGGACAGATCGTAGGAGCCGTCGGCATTGCGGTAGTATTCCGGTGCGGCGGTGAGGTTCAGCACCACGGTGGTGCCTTCCGGCAGAGGATTGCCCTCAGCGTCGGTACCGGCCCAGTTCAGACCCACCTTGTACTGGGTGTTCTTCCAGGTGGCGGTGCCATCGTGGAAGTATGCCGCGTACTGGGAACCCAGAGTGCCGGCTGCGTAGACCTCACCGGTTTCGGCATTGCTGATGGTCATGGTGCGGGTGCCGGCGTTCCGGATCAGGGAGTAGTAGACGGAGGAGATGGCATCGCCGTTCTGATTGTTCAGAGCATTGCGCTGGGGATCATAGGCAGATTCCTTGGCATACAGGTTGCCGGCGAAGTAATACTCGCCGCCGTCGGCAAACCGAACGGTGTAGGCGTTGCCGGAGGTGCCGTTCACTTCGGACAGGTAGGGAGGCAGGGTCTCCAGACCATACTTGTACTCTACGTAGGAGCCGTTGTCAAACATGGAAGGATCGGTCCAGTTGCCGTAGTAGGCCAGCACGGGGATGGAGTGGGCGGCGCTGTCACCCTTGACGGGATCGGCATAAATGTAGGCCTCTACGTAAGCGCCGTTTGCCAGATAAGTATCGAAGAATGCCTTGGTGTCGTCGGTCAGGGTGATGATGACCTGAACGGAGGTGCTGCCGTTCTTCTTGACGGTCACGGAGTCGGCAGCCTTGCCGTTGACCAGGAAGGTCACGTCGGCGTAGATGCCCATGGTGTCACCGTAGAGGCACAGACCATCGGTGGCCTGAGTGAATACGTCGGCGCTGAGGGCGTAGGTCTGATTCTTCTTGGAAAGGTTGGTCATGGTGAAGCCGAAGGAGTAAACGCCGGTCTTTTCGGGATCGTCGCCCAGCTCCGCCTTCACCTTACCGTCTGCGGCGGAAGCGGTGGCGTCCGCGTTCATGGTAATGTAGGTGGCGGCGTTCATGGCGTCACTGATGTTGGCCAGACCGGCACCCTGCTGCATGACGGAGTAGAGGTAGCCGTCGGGAGACACCATGGGAGCAGCGGTGGACATCAGCAGGGACTGGGCCAGGGCCCGGTCGGTCAGAGCCTTGCGGCCCAGACCGTTCTGCTCAATGTAGCGCTTCAGCACGGCGGTCATACCGGTGATCTGGGGGGCGGCCATGGAGGTGCCGCTCATCAGCTCGTACTGATCGGTGCCGCCGTAGTAGCCGTCAACATCCTGGTAAGTGCCGGCAACGGAGTAGATGTTGCCGCCGGGGGCGGTGATTTCGGGCTTCAGGGACAGGTCACCGGGAACGCCCCAGGAACTGAAGGAGCTCATGGTGAAGTACTCGGCGTTGTCAAATACGGGAGACACGGCATTGGAAATGGTGATGGTGCCGGTGTAGTAGGTGGTACCGTTGTCGGCCACGGCAGCGGTGCTGGCGGCCTGAATGTCGGCGCTTGCCTGCTGGGTGATGGAAACGCAGGGGGCGGTGTACTTGTAGCCGGTCAGGTTCAGGCCGATGGTGCCGGGCTGGTTGTTGCAGATGATGACGGCAACGGCGCCCTTGGAGGCGGCAATGTTGGCCTTCTCATAGAAGCTGGTGGAGCCGCGGCGGCAGAATACCACCTTGCCGGCTACGTCGATACCCACATAGTCACTTTCCTGACCGATGGCATCCAGGAATACATAGGGGTAGTCGGCTTCTCCGTCACCTGCCAGCCTGGTCAGGGGCTGGTTGCCGTAGGTGGCGCTTTCGGTGTAGGCGTAATCGGCACCGGCAATACAGAAGCTGTAGCCCACCACGCCGTCGTTCTGGACGGAGGCAACGGTGAAGCTGTTGGTGTAGGTACCGGGAGAACCGCCGGTCATGAAGCCGATATCGTCGCTCCAGAGTTCCCCGTAGTAGGTGTTATCTGCCCAGGAACCGCTGTTGCCTGCGGACATGACCACCACGGTGTCGGTGGAGGTCAGCTTGTCCAGGATCTCCTGATAGGTCGCGCTGGTGGTCATACCGGCGGCGCTGGAGCCCAGGGACAGGTTCACGGAGTCGCAGCCCAGGACGATGGCATCCTCAATGGCGGCCATATAGTCGGAGTCGTAGGCACCGCCGCTGGCGCCGAAGACCTTCATGACCAGGATCTGGGCGTCGGGAGCATTGCCGGCCACACCGACGGTACCGATGGCATCGGCAAATCCTTCCTCGGTGCGGATGTAGCGGTTTGCGGTAGCGATACCGGAGACATGGGAGCCGTGCTCACCCTGGGTGTCATACAGGTGTGTTACGTTGGTGTTGACATCCACATAGTTGAAAGCAAAGGGAATCTTCTCGGAGATCATCACGTCTCCGGCGGTCAGGCCGCTGCCGTAGGCGGCTGCGGCATTCAGGTAGGGCAGAGCCTTGGAGATTTCCTTGGCGCCCAGCAGGTTGATGGTGGAGCTGAGGTAGGGAGTCAGCTTTTTGCCGGCGGCTTTGGCATCCTGCTCCAGAGCGTACAGGAAGGCATCATTGTCAAAGGACTGATGGTCGATGTCCAGTCCGGTGTCGATGATGGCGATCCGGGCGCCGGCGCCGGTGTAGCCGTCAGCCCATGCCTGCTTCGCGCCGGTCATGTTCTGGGAGGCAATGGCCATGTTGGGATCGGCCGTGGCTTCACAGGGGGCGTACCGGGTCTCCAGAACCACCTGGGAAACGCCGCTGACGGACTCGATGGCGCTGATGTCGCCGTAGGCCACGTCGGCGGAGATGATGTTGGCAGCCAGGGTCAGGTTGCGCTGAACCTTCAGCTTCTTGCCCAGGGCCTTCTCGATCTTCTTTTCCAGGTTTTTCTGATTCTTCTTCACCTTGTCCATGTGCTTCAGGGCAGCGGAGTTGTTCAGAATATCGGAAGTGGAGTATCCGGCGTCCATGACGGAATCTCCGTCCACAACGATGGACACACGCACGATGTCCTCGTCACCGTATTGTTCGGCGGAGGCGGAGACATCCACGGGTTCCTCCTGGATAGGGGATCCCTTGACGGCACTGTTATCGATCTGCTCAAATCGAATGCCGGTTTCCTCTGCTGCGGCAGCGGGAACGGCGAACGAGGAAAGCATACAGAGAATCAGTGCAAACGAGAGGATCCTTTTGAAAACGGACTGTTTTTTCATTCGACTTTCTCCTTTGCATAGGGATTTGCTGTACTTGATACAGGGACAAAACTCCTGCAGAGAAGATACAGCAGATAATGTGTGAATTATAGCATAGCCGCAGGGCAAAGACAAGTGTCTATTTATAAAAAACAGTACTTATTTTGAGTTGTTTTTTCAACAATCCGCATGGGATTTGGTCCTTGGTTTACAGAAAATAATCCCTGGTGGTCTGCCTGCGGAAAAACACTCCCGTCCTGGCCGGTTCCGGAACCGGGAAGGGGGAGTGTTTCAGGGGTTCACAGGGATGACCGTCCTCTGAGGACGGACCGTTTTCCTGCCGGAAAGGGGAAACGGCGGCGCTCAGATCTGTGCGGCGTCGGCGCTTTTGAGCTGAAGCTGCAGCTTGTCCGCAATCAGGGCGATGAACTCACTATTGGTGGGCTTACCCTTGGTGTTGCTGACGGTGTAGCCGAAGAAGCGCTGTAATGTCTCCAGATCTCCTCTGTCCCAGGCAACCTCAATGGCATGGCGGATGGCCCGCTCCACCCGGCTGGGCGTGGTGCCGAAGGTCTTTGCCACCCGGGGGTAAAGGACCTTGGTGATGGCGTTGATCACGTCCATATCGCCCACGGCAATGATAATGGCCTCCCGCAGGTATTGGTAGCCCTTGATATGGGCGGGGACACCGATCTCGTGGATGATGTTGGTGACCAGGTTTTCTATGTTGGCGGAGCCGGCGGACTTCGGAGGATAACGCAGGGTCTCCCCACCCCGGATCTCCTCCAGACGATCCACCAGCGCACTGTAATCGCAGGGCTTGAGCATCAGATAGCGGGCGCCCAGATTGGCTGCTGCCGCTGCCACATAGTCCGTGACGAATCCGGATGTAACCAAAATCACAGGCTTGGGATCCATGGCGGAAATGGCCTTGAGGACGCTGATCCCATCCCGCTTGCTGAGCATCAGATCCAATACCAGGACGTCGGGCTTCTGCTCTGCGACCATGGAGATCGCCCGTTCACCGTCGCCGACGGTGCCCAGGACCTGAAAGCCTTCCGTATGGGAAATCGCGCAGGTCAGATTCTCGCAGAACTCTTCCGAACTGTCTGCTATCAGAACGGTTGTGCAATGATCCATTTACTTCCTCTCCTATCGTTTAAAATGTCTTCCCGAAACGCAGAAGAAGGACTCTGCGTGCGACAAATATAATGTAACATAAGGGCTCGTTTTTTGCAAGGAAAAAACCAGATAATCGTTCGGCAAAAACGCGTATTTTTCGACAAAAAACACCATAAATCAGATATTTCGACAGAAAATTGGGCTGTGGAAAAATGCAGAGGATCCCTGCCGGGAAACCCATTGACGGATGGGGCGGTTTTGTGTAGAATAGACATATATTTCTAATTGGAGGACAATGCGATGAATGAAGTCTGGAATCTGGAACCGATCTATCGGGGATTTGATGACCCGGCCTTTGCCCGGGATTTTGAGGAAATGAAGAAAACGGCGGAGGAATTTGCGGCCTTTGCCGGGAAGCTGGAAGGGACGGAGCCTCTTGCCGGGCTGAAGAACGGCATTGCACTGCAGGAGAAGCTGTCGGAGCTTGCCGGGAAGCTGGGCCTGTATGCCAGCCTGCGTCAGTCCGCCACCACCACGGATCCCCAGTGCGGATCCCAGATGGGACGGATCTATGCCGTGATCAGCGGCATCGCCGCCCCGGGTGCCGCCTTTACCAAGTGGGCCTGCGGCCTGGACAACCTGCTGGAGATCGTGGACGGTGACGGCGACCTGAAAGAATACCGATACCTCTTTACCCGCTGGCAGCAGGAAAACCGGTATCTTCTGCCCGGCCTGGGAGAGGAGATCATGGCCCGGATGGAGATGTCCGGCGGAAATGCCTGGAGCGAGCTGCAGCAGTATCTGACCAGCACGGTCCCGGTGAGCTACCGGGGGCAGACCACCAATCTGTCCGCCGTCCGAAATCTGGCATATGACAGCGATCCGGCGGTTCGGAAGGATGCCTTTGAGGCGGAGATCGCCTGCTATGACCGGATCAAGGATCCGGTGGCCTATGCCCTCAACTCCATCAAGCTGGAGACCATTTCCGACTGCAAACTCCGGGGCTATGAGTCGCCTCTGGACCGGACGCTGATCCAGTCCTCCATGAAAAAGGAGACGCTGGAGGCCATGCTGGGGGCCATGGACGAGTACCTGCCTGCCTTCTGGAAGTATCTGCGGACCAAGGCCAGAGCCCTGGGCTATGAAAATGGCCTGCCCTGGTATGAGTTGTTTGCGCCCATGGGCAAATCCGGCAAAAAGTACACCACCCAGGAGGCAAGGGACTACCTGGTGTCGCTGTTTACGGCTTTCAACCCCGAAGAGGGGGAGATGATCGCCAGAGCCTTTGACAATGCCTGGATCGACTTCTACCCCCGGGAGGGAAAGGCCGGCGGCGCCTTCTGTGCCGGAGTGGAATGCCTGGGCGAAAGCCGGATCCTGACCAATTTCGACGGCGCCTTCGGAGACATCGTGACTCTGGCCCACGAGCTGGGCCATGCCTACCACAACCAGTGCATCGGAGACCACAAGCCGCTGAACCGGGACTACTCCATGCCTGTGGCGGAGACCGCCTCCACCTTCAACGAGTGCGTGGTCATGGCCGCCGCCATCCGGGCTGCGGCAGACAAGGAGGAGAAGTTGGCCCTGATCGAGAACCAGCTTCAGGATGTAACCCAGATCATCTGCGACATCTACTCCCGCTACCGGTTTGAGACCATGGTGTTTGCCCACAGGGAGGAGCAGTTTATGGACGCCGATACCCTGTGCGGCTTCATGACCGAGGCCCAGAGACAGTCCTACGGCGACGGCCTGGATCCCGACTGCCAGCACCCCTATATGTGGGTCTGCAAGAGCCATTACTACGGACCTACCTTCTATAACTTCCCCTATGCCTTCGGCGGCCTGTTTGCCAGAGGACTGTACGCCCAGTATGAAAAGGAGGGCGACGCCTTCCTGCCCAAGTACCGCAGGCTGCTGCACACCACTCCCGTTGCCACGGTGGAGGACACTGCAAAGGTGGCGGGCATCGACCTGACCGACCGGGACTTCTGGCGCAGCGCCCTGCAGATGGTGGCTGACGAGATCGAGGAATTCTGCGCACTGGTGGAGGCGTAACCATGGACCGTCGTACAGAAAATCTGATGGCGTTCCTGGATGGCTCCCACAGCGTCTACCACGCCGTAGCCGGCCTGGTTCGGGAGCTGGAGGGGCAGGGGTATGCCTGCCTGGAGGAGGGGGAGCCCTGGAAGCTGGAGTCCGGCGGCAAATACTATCTGACCCGGGGCGGCAGCGCCGTGCTGGCCTTCCGGATCCCGGAGGAAAAGCCTTTGGGCTTTGTGATGAGCGCCGCCCATTCCGATCGTCCGTCCTTCAAGATCAAGGAAAACGGAGAGCTGACCGGCACATACACCCGGCTGGCAACCGAGAAATACGGCGGAATGCTGATGCACACCTGGATGGACCGGCCCCTTTCCGTGGCGGGCCGGGTATTGGTAGAGACCGAACAGGGAGCGCAGAGCAGGCTGATCGATATTGACCGGGATCTGATGATGATGCCCAATGTGGCCATCCATATGAACCGCCAGGCAAACGACGGCTACGCCTGGAACCCCTGCAAGGATACCGTTCCCCTGCTGGGAGGCCCGGATGCCAAGGGGAAATTCTTCCCCATGCTGGAGGAGATGGCGGGGGGCCGGATCCTGGGCCATGACCTGTACTGCTATGTCCGGGGCAGGGCCACGGTCTGGGGTCTGGAGGAGGAATACCTCTCCGCGCCGGCCATCGACGACCTGGAATGTGCCTGGGGCTGTACCCAGGGCTTCCTGAAGGCGGCGCCTGCGGCTTCCATTCCCATGCTGTGCATCTTCGACAGCGAGGAGGTAGGCTCCGGCTCCGTCCAGGGCGCAGCCTCCAATCTGCTGGAGGGGACCCTGAACCGGATCTGTGCCGGGCTGGGACTGGACCTTTCCTGTATGGCGGCAAATTCCTTTATGGTGTCGGCGGACAACGGCCATGCCGTCCATCCCAACCACCCGGAATTCGCGGATCCCGGCAATGCACCGGAGATCAACGGCGGCATCGTGCTCAAGTACAACGCCGGCCTGCGGTATGCCACCGATGCCGTTTCCGCCGCAGTGATGCGGAAGATCTGCAGCCGGGCGGGCGTTCCGGTCCAGACCTACTGCAATCGGGCAGACATTGCCGGAGGCTCCACCCTGGGACATATTTCCCTGGGCCATGTTTCCGTTCCCACGGCGGACATCGGCCTTGCCCAGCTTGCCATGCACTCGGCTTTCGAAACGGCGGGCGTCCGGGATGCCATCTATCTGGAGGAGGCCATGGAGGCGTACTACGCTAGCGCTCTGATGGTGGACGGAAACGGCAGTTTTCGGGTGATCCCCGGCTGACGGACAACAGAATTCAAGGGGCGCTTTCAGGCACCCCTTTTTTCTGCGAAAATGATTGCCAGAAACGGACTGCTGTGATACAATGGCGAAAGATGCGACTTTTTGAAGAAGGAGAGAGATGAGAAATGATATTCGGCAAGCACATGAACCGTTATTACCGGAAGCATATCCTCAGCCTGCTGCTGGGTCTGGCTTCCCTGATGGCCGTGGACTATCTGCAGCTTTTGGTGCCGCGGTTTTATCAGATGGTGATCAACGGGATGAACATGGGCTATGTGACGGTAGACGGTGTGCCGGTGACCTTTGATATGGATTTCCTGCTGGACAGGATCTGCCTGCCCCTGGTGGGGGTGATCGTGGCCATCGTCATCGGACGGTTCCTGTGGCGTACCTTTATTTTCGGTGCCGCCATCCAGGTGGAGTGTGACCTGCGGAACCGGATGTTCAACCATGCCAAGGACCTGTCCCGGCAGTACTACCAGGTCAACAAGGTGGGAAACCTGATGAGCCTGTTCACCAACGACCTGGATACGGTGCAGGATTGCTTCGGCTCCGGCTTTCTGATGACCTTCGACGCCATTCTGCTGTTCTGCATGGCCCTGCCCAAGATGTGGCGGATGAATCCTGCCCTGACGTTGTTTTCCCTGATCCCCATGGGACTTTTGCTGGCGGTCAGCACCGTGGTGGGCAAGGACATGACCAAAAAGTGGGACATCCGGCAGGAGGCATTCTCCTCCCTGTCCGATTTCTCCCAGGAGAGCTTTTCCGGCATTGCGGTGATCAAGGCTTTTGTCAAGGAAGTGAAGGAGAAAATGGCCTTCACGGAGCTGAATAAGGAAAACGAACGGGCCAACGTGACCTTTACCAAAACCTCGGTGACCTTCCGGATCCTGGTGATGCTGTTCGTGGAGTCGGTGATCTGTGTGATCCTGGGCTACGGCGGCTACCTTGCCTATGCCGGCAGATTCAACGCCGGCCAGTTGGTGGAATTCATCGGCTACTTCAGTTCCATCGTTTGGCCCATCATGGCCATTTCCGAGCTGATTGATATGCGGTCCCGGGGCAACGCCTCCCTGAAGCGGATCAGCGAACTGCTGGATGCCAAACAGGACGTGGTGGACCGTCCCAATGTGGAGCCCCTGCCGGACGTGAAAGGGGACATCGAGTTCCGCCACCTGAGCTTCCGCTACCCCGACGGGGAGTTCAACGTCCTTTCCGACGTTTCCTTTACCATCCACGCAGGAGAGAACATCGGCCTGGTGGGAAAAACCGGCTCCGGCAAGACCACCCTGGTGGACCTGATCCTGCGGACCTACAATGTGCCCGACGGCACCATCTTTGTGGACGGCCATGACGTGAATTCCGTGCCCATCCGGGATGTGCGGAATGCGGCATCCTATGTGCCCCAGGACAATTTCCTGTTCTCCGACACCATCTCCCGGAACATTGCCTTCGGTGTGGACCGGACGGATGCGGAGTCCGTGGCGGAAGCCGCAGCTCTGGCGGATGTGGACAGCAACATTGCCGAGTTCTCCCGTGGCTATGAAACGGTGCTGGGCGAACGGGGCGTCACCGTGTCCGGCGGACAGAAGCAGCGGATTTCCATTGCCCGGGCGCTGATGAAAAACGCACCCATTCTGATCCTGGATGACTCCGTTTCCGCGGTGGATACCAAGACCGAGCGTACCATCCTGGACAATCTGCGCCGGACACGCGCCGGACGGACCACCATTCTGATCGCCCACCGGGTGTCTACCATCGAGCAGATGGACAAGATCCTGTTCGTGGATGACGGCAGGGTTGTGGCCTTCGGAAAACACGAGGAGCTGTACGCGTCCTGTCCCGAATACCGGAAAATGGTGGATTTGCAGAAACTGGAAGAGGAGGGTGAGGGAAATGCGTGAGTATCTGCCGCTTTTGATCGTAGGCGCGGTCATCGGCGCCTTTACCCTGGGATTTGTCATTGCCTATATCCGCCTGCTCCGGCAGAAGGAGGCAGTGGGCTTCGACCGGAATATGCCGGACGGAGAGATCATCGCCCGGCTGGCCCAATATGCCAAACCCTACTGGCGGGAGTTCCTGCTGGTGCTGGGCATCATGCTGGTCAGCATCGCCTATGACGTGATTTCCCCGTTGATCGTCGGCGAAATTGAGAGAATGGTCAGCGGCAGCGTGGAAATGAGCCGCCTGCTGAAGATGGTGGCGGTGTATGCCGGAGTGCTGATCGTCTCTTTGATCTGCACCTATTTCCAGGCGGTAATCCTGCAGAAAACCGGACAGAAGATTCTGTCCGCCCTGCGGCTGAACCTGTTTTCCCATATCGAAAGCCTGTCCCATGCCCAGCTCAACGAAATACCGGTGGGCAAGCTGGTGACCCGGGTGGCCAATGATACCAACGCCATCTCCATGCTGTTTACCAATATTCTGGTGACCATGGTGAAAAACGTGTTTCTGGTGGTGGGCGTGCTGGTGTCCATGCTGATGGTCAACTATGTGCTGACCTGCATGGTCCTGTGCTTCGTGCCGTTTCTGGTGCTGTTCACCGTGATCTTCCGGAAATACACCCGCAAGGTGTTCCGGAAGGTGAAGGATGGCACCACGGATATCAACACCTACCTGTCGGAAAACCTCTCCGGCATCAAGATCACCCAGATCTTCAACCGGGAACAGCAGAAAATGGCCGATTTCATGGAAAAAAGCAACAAGCTGAAAAAGGCCAAGCAGAACCAGATCTTCATTTTCGGCATTTTCCGGCCCATGGTGTATATGTTGTACATTTCCTCGGTGCTGTTCCTGCTGTACCTGGGCGGCAGAGGATACATCAAGTCCGAGACATTCCTTGGTCAGACCATAGATGCCGGCACTGTGGTTATCTTCTATATGTACATCTCCAAGTTTTTCAACCCCATCCAGACCCTGGCAGAGCAGTTCAATATGCTGCAGTCTGCCTTTGCCTCCGCGGAGAAGATATTCACCGTGCTGGACATGGTTCCCAACGTGGTGGATGCGCCGGATGCCATGGACCTTCCGGAGATCCGGGGAGAGATCGAGTTCAAAAACGTCTGGTTCGCCTATAAGGATGAGGAATGGGTGCTGCGGGATGTCTCCTTCCATGTGGACCCCAGGCAGACCGTGGCCCTGGTGGGTTCCACCGGCTCCGGTAAGTCCACCATCCTGAGCCTGATCTGCCGGAATTACGACATTCAGAAGGGCCAGATCCTCATCGACGGCATCGATATCCGCAAAATCAAAATTGCCTCCCTGCGGAGCCGCTTCGGTCAGATGCTGCAGGATGTGTTCCTGTTCTCCGGCACCATCCGAAGCAACATCCTCCTGCGGGAGGAGGGGATCCCCGACGAAGAGGTCTGGGAGGCCTGCCGCTATGTCAACGCAGACCGCTTCATCAGCCGGCTGGAAAACGGTCTGGACGAGGTGGTGCGGGAGCGGGGCAACAACTTCTCCGCCGGCCAGCGCCAGCTTCTGAGCTTTGCCCGGACCATCCTGCACAAGCCCTCGGTGATGATCCTGGACGAGGCCACCGCCAACATCGACACGGAGACCGAGCTGCTGATCCAGGACTCTCTGGAGAAGATGAAAAACATCGGCACCATGCTGATCGTTGCCCACCGGCTGTCTACCATCCAGCACGCGGACAACATCATCGTCCTGTCCAAGGGCAGGATTCTGGAGCAGGGAACCCATCAGGAGCTTCTGCACAAGCGGGGCCGGTATTACCAGCTCTATACCCTGCAGTTTACCAAAGAAAACATGAAATAACGAGAAGCCCCCTCCTTCGCGGAGGGGGCTTTGTTTTCCCGGAAAGGGGAGAAGCATCTTGCATATTCGAAGAATTTCCGATATAATGATTACGGATAGGAGGGGATGACCTTGGCAAAACTGTATTTCAAGTACGGCGCCATGGGATCCAGCAAAACGGCCCAGGCGCTGATTACCAAGTATAACTACGAAGAGAACGAAATGAAGGTGTGGCTCATCAAGCCCAGCGCCGATACCCGGGACGGGGAGGATATCCTGCGCAGCCGCATCGGTCTGGTGTCTAAGGTGGAGATCATCCCCCCGGAAGCGGACATTTACCGGCTGTTTTCCGGGAAAGACCCGAAGAAATACCACGTTGTCATTGTGGATGAGTGCCAGTTTCTGACGCCGGAGCAGATCGATCAGCTCCGGGCCATCGTGGATGACTTCAACATCCCGGTGATGTGCTTCGGCCTGCGGACGGATTTCCGCTGCCATCTGTTTCCCGGCAGTCTCCGGCTGATGGAGGTGGCCGATTCCATTCTGGAGATCAAGACCATCTGCGACTGCGGAGCCAAGGCTACGGTCAACGCCCGGATCGACGGGGAAGGTCACATCGTGACCGACGGCGCCCAGGTTCTGCTGGGCGGCAACGACTGTTATATTGCCATGTGCCACAAATGCTGGGTCCGGGGCATCCGGGAACGGAAGATCATCCGGCTCCACGGACAAGGAGGTGTTTCATGAGCCTGACCGTAAACATCTATTACTCCGGCATCGGAGGAAATGCCAGAAGATTCGCGGAGGAAATGACCTCCAGCGGACTTGTGGAGGCGATCCGGGCAGAAGAGGGGAATGAGAAGTATGCCTATTATTTCCCGGCAGAGGATCCGGACACGGTGCTTCTGATTGACCGTTGGAGGGATCAGGCAGCGCTGGACGCCCACCACAAAACGCCTATGATGGCGCAGATTGCCGTGCTGAGAAAGAAATACAACCTGAAAATGCGGGTGGAACGGTATGTGGATGCCCCGCAGCAAAAAAAGAAGGAGATGCCCTATGAATCTGAACGATATTCTTTCCAAATGTGACCATACCCTGCTGACCCAGACCGCTGCCTGGGAGGAGATCAAAGCCATCTGCGACGACGGCATGAAGTATCACACCGCCTCCGTCTGCATTCCTGCCTCCTTTGTGAAGCAGGCAAAGGAGTATGTGGGCGACAGGCTGGTAATCTGCACAGTCATCGGTTTCCCCAACGGCTATGACACCACGGCCGCCAAATGCTTTATGGCGTCCGATGCGGTGGCAAACGGCGCCGACGAGATCGATATGGTCATCAACATCGGCTGGGCAAAGGAAGGAAAATTTGAGGAGGTCCGCCGGGAGATCGCCGATGTGAAAAAGGCCTGCGGAGGAAAGCTTCTGAAGGTCATCATCGAGACCTGCCTGCTGACCGATGAGGAAAAGATCGCCATGTGCCGGGTCGTGTCCGAGTCCGGAGCGGAGTATATCAAGACCTCCACCGGCTTTTCCAAGGGCGGCGCCACCTTCCATGATGTGGAGCTGTTTGCCGCGCATGTAGCTCCCCATGTGAAGATCAAGGCCGCCGGCGGTATCTCCAGCCTGGAGGATGCGGAAAAGTTTCTTACACTGGGGGCTTCCCGGCTGGGAACCTCCCGGATCGTGAAGATCGCGAAAGCCATGGAAGCGGGCAAAACTGCCCAAAACGACGGCAGCTATTAAGAAAGGAGTGTATCCCATGCTTGCAACCCCTACCCCTCATATCAGCGCCAAGCCCGGGGACTTCGGCAAGACCGTGCTCATGCCCGGAGATCCCCTGCGCGCCAAATTCATTGCGGAAAACTTCCTGGAAAACCCGGTGCTGGTGAACAATGTCCGGGGCGTTCAGGGCTACACCGGCACCTACAAGGGCGTCCGGGTGTCGGTCATGGCCTCCGGCATGGGAATGCCCGCCATCGGCATCTACTCCCATGAGCTGTACAACGGCTACGGCGTGGAAAACATCATCCGGGTTGGCTCTGCCGGAGCCATTCAGGAGCATATCCACCTGTACGACCTGGTGTTCGGCCAGGGGGCCTGTACAGATTCCAACTGGGCATCCCAGTTCCATCTGCCCGGCACCTTCGCGCCCATTGCGGACTTCGATCTTCTGTGCGCTGCGGTGGAGGTGGCAAAAAAGAATGGGTACCCCTACCATGTGGGCAACCTGAATTCCTCCGATGTGTTCTACGGCGACCATGTGGATGTTCCCGAGGGCCTGGATTCGGTCTACGGCCTGAAGAAGATGGGCGTCATGGCGCTGGAGATGGAGGCTGCCGCCCTGTACATGAATGCCGCCCGGTACGGCAAACGTGCCCTGGCCATCTGCACCATCTCCGACCATATTCTCACCGGAGAGGAGACCACCTCCGAACAGCGGCAGAATTCCTTCACCAACATGATGAAGGTGGCCCTGGAAGTGGCCGTCATGATGGAGAATCCGGCATGAAACGGCTTTTTCTGATCGTTCTGGATTCCTGCGGCATCGGGCAGATGCCGGATGCCGGGCAGTTCGGGGACCGGAATGTGAACACCCTGCGCTCCTGCGCCGGCAGCGGCATCCTGCACATTCCCAACCTGGAGAAGCTGGGCATCGGGAATCTGGACGGGGTGGATTATCTGAAGAAAGAGGAGCATCCCACCGGTGCGGTGGCCCGGCTGGCGGAGGCCTCCATGGGTAAGGATACCACCATCGGACATTGGGAGATTGCCGGGCTGGTGTCCCCCAGCCCTCTGCCGACGTATCCCAACGGTTTCCCGGAGGAGGTGCTGGCGCCCTTCCGTCAGGCCACCGGCAGAGGCGTCCTTGCCAACGCCCCCTGGTCCGGCACGGCGGTCATTGAGAAATACGGCAGGCAGCACATGGAGACCGGGGACCTGATCGTGTATACGTCCGCGGATTCGGTGTTTCAGATTGCTGCCCACGAGGAGATCGTGCCGCCGGAGCAGCTTTATGCGTACTGCCGGGCAGCCCGGAAAATCCTGCAGGGAAAACACGGCGTGGGCAGAGTCATTGCCCGGCCCTTCGTGGGGGAGGAAGGGCATTTTACCCGGACATCCAACCGCCACGATTTCTCCCTGGAACCGCCCGGAACCACCCTGCCGGATGCCCTGTGTGCCCAGGGGAAGGACAGCATCGGCGTGGGAAAGATCCACGACATCTTTGCCGGCCGGGGCATGACGGAGTATGTCTACACCCGGGGCAATGAGGATGGATTTGCCAAAACCATTGCCTACGCGGACCGGGATTTTTCCGGCCTGTGCTTTGTGAACCTGGTGGATTTTGATATGCTCTACGGCCACCGGCGGAATATTTCCGGCTACGCGGAGGCGCTGAACCGGTTTGATGCCTGGCTGCCGGAGCTGCTGGCGAAGCTGGGACCGGAGGACGCGGTGATGATCACGGCGGATCACGGCTGCGACCCGGCTTACACCGCCACCACCGACCATACCCGGGAGTATGTGCCCCTGATCGTGACGGGACCCGGGATCCGGCCGGTGAATCTGGGCACCCGCAGCAGCTTTGCAGACATTGCCGCCACCGCGGCGGAGCTGCTGGGCATTCGCCTGGAGACCCCGGGCAAAAGCTTTGCAAAGGAGATTCTGTAATCAGCCTCCCCCGGCCCGTTTCCGGGGAGAGCCATGAACGGAGGGATTCTATGACACCGGAACAACTGGCGGACCTGGCGAAGGAAGCCATGACCCATGCGTATGTGCCCTATTCCGGGTACAAGGTGGGGGCGGCGCTGCTGTGCGCCGACGGCAGCGTGTACCAGGGCTGCAACATCGAAAACGCCTCCTACACCCCCACGGTCTGCGCCGAGCGTACTGCCTTTTTCAAGGCGGTCTATGACGGAAAGCGGGAGTTTTCCGCCATTGCGGTGTGCGGCGGCAAGGACGGACAGATCACGGGCTTCTTTCCTCCCTGCGGTGTCTGCCGCCAGGTGATGAGCGAGTTCTGCAAATCGGATTTTCTGGTTTATCTGGTGGGTGCGGGAGATACTCTCAAGACCTTCACGCTGGAGCAGATGCTTCCGCTGCGGTTTACCTCGGAAGAATTCATGTAGTCCGCAGACGGACAGACGCGGATCCATGTGAACCGTTTGAAAAGATTCTTTGAAAAATTGGGAAAAAAACGGATTGCCCGTTGATTTTTTCCCGGAAGTGTGCGACAATAGGGCCGGTATCCGATGATACCCAAAAATAAAAGGAGGAAATATCATGAAGAAAATTCTGGCAATGCTGCTGGTTGTTGTGATGGTTGCATCCGTGTTTGCAGGATGCGGCGCCGCGACTCCCACACCTACCACTGCAGCTCCCGAAACCACCGCAGCTCCCGAGACGACTGCTGCTCCCGAGACCACTGCTGCCCCTGAAACCACTGCTGCTCCCGAGACCAGCGCTCCGGCAGAGCCCATCACCAATGCAGAGGAGATCCCCGATGAGATGACCTCTGCCGACGGCAAGTATCAGGTGGCCTTTGTCACCGACGTGGGCCAGCTGAAGGATAAGTCCTTCAACCAAGGCACCTTCGACGGCGTGAAGCTGTACGCTGCCAGCGCCGGCAAGTCCTACAAGTACTATCAGCCCGCCGGCGGCGATCAGGCCACCGATGACGACCGCTACGACGCCATGAAGCTGGCTGCCGACAACGGCGCTGAGGTCATCGTCTGTGCAGGCTTCATGCAGGGCACCGCTCTGGATAAGGCCGCCGCTGAGTTCCCCGATGTGAAGTTCGTCTTCATCGACGGCTGGGCGCTGGGCAAGAACAACGTTGCCGGTATCTGCTTCCGTGAGGAGCAGTGCGGTTA
>JAQXVF010000059.1 GCA_029224785.1 Bacillota bacterium | reverse complement strand
CCCGAGAAACTCGGGGTTTTTTCGAGGATATCTTTTTCGTCCTCTTTTTATGGTGGGGGAAGGTGGATTCGAACCACCGAAGCGATAAGCAGCAGATTTACAGTCTGTCCCCTTTGGCCACTCGGGAATTCCCCCATATTCTTTTCGCTCTGGAGCCTGTCTGAATGGAGCCGGTAGACGGACTCGAACCCCCGACCTGCTGATTACAAATCAGCTGCTCTACCAACTGAGCTATACCGGCGGCTCACACAGAACACGATTATTATAGCACAGGAATGTCAAATGTCAAGCGAAATTTTCCTTCTTCCTCGTTTTTTCAAAGACCGCTTCAGGAAGAATCTATGGGCCGATTCTGCCTGACCCCCGGCACTACAGCACGATCTTTACGCCCGTCCCGTCTGATGCTTTCACATCCACCAGAACCCAGCCCCGGTGTTCCCTGCCGAAGTCCCGGACGGCCTGGCAAAACAACTTTGCCTGAGCTGAAGAAATCTGCCACCCCTGTTGATTCAGCGCCTCCTGCATCACACGGGCGCTCAGTGCGCTTGTCAAAAGGGCTGCGGGAACAGGAATCCAGAATCGGGGTGCCCTGTTTTGTGAAATCACGATCTTCATAGGGACTCCACAAAGATCCGGACCGTGTCTCCGTCCCCAGATTCCACTTCCACCAGGTTCCCCGTCACACCGCACCGAACCAGTTCCAGCATCTTTCCCAGATCCAGACCTTTCAGAGCACCGCTGCCGGAGATCTGGGGAAGCTCCATTCCGATCTCCACCGCCAGTTCCACCAGGCGCACAGGCAGATTGACCCGAACTTTATCGCCCTGGACGGAATCCACCTGGATCCGGAACACCATATTTCCGGTGTCCGGCTTTTCCTCCACGGAAACCAGTTTCACCGTCGGCTCGTCCTTTCCCGTGAGCAAGGCATCCACGCTGGTTTCCAGGATCTCCGCCAGCGCCGGCAGCAGACTGATATCCGGACATGTCTGGTCGTTTTCCCATTTGCTCACTGCCTGGGGGCTGACGGACAGCCGCCGGGCCAGGTCCTCCTGCGTCAGATTCTTTTCTCTGCGCAGCGTGCCGATCCGTTTTCCCAATGTTGTATCCATGATTTGTTTTCTCCTTTCCTCAGATGCCACCATTCTACCAGGGTTTTCCGGAACAGAGAAGGGATCATCCGTTGAAAAACCCACATACAGCACACCTGTTGGTTGGATTTTCCCTCAACCGTCGGTTGTTCTGCGTTTTTTGACGCGAAACGGCCGCCGGATGGTATTCCGGCGGCCGTCATCAGGATTCATACTTCTCCGAAAATCAGATCTCCACGTCCAGCTTTGCCACAACTCTGGCGCAGCGGGGACACAGACCATTTTCGTCTGCTTCCAGGGAGTGCATCCAGCACCGGGGGCACTTCTCACCCCGCGCTTCGGTGACGCCAATGGTCAGATCGTCGAAGTTCACACCGGCACCAACCTCAGCGCCTTCCGCAGGGGCTTCCCAATCGCAGGAGGAAACGATGAACAGCTCCGCCAGGTTCACACCGCTGCAGGCGGCCTTCACGGTCTCGTTGCCGCCCTGCAGGGACACATGGGCTTCCAGGGCCTTGCCGATGCGCTTGTCTGCACGGGCACGCTCCAGCACGCCGTTCACGTCCTGACGCAGCTTCAGCAGCACGTCCCACTTGGCCATGGTCTCCTCCGGCAGCACATAGTCCGCACAGTCGGCAGGCATCTGGTTGAGCAGGATGTTCCGGGTGTCGTCGCCGGCACGGTGCGGCATAGCCTGCCAGATCTCATCGCAGGTGAAGGCCAGAACAGGAGCAAACAGCTTCGCCATGGCATCCACGATGAGGTACAGGGCGGTCTGTGCAGAGCGGCGGCGCAGGCCGTTCGCTTCCTCGCAGTACAGCCGATCCTTGATGATGTCCAGGTAGAAGCTGGACATCTCCACCACGCAGAAATCGTTGATGGCATGGGTTACATTGTGGAATTCATAGGCATCATAGGCCTTGCGGCACTGGGCAATCAGACGGTTCAGGCCGGTCAGTGCCCACCGATCCAGTTCTTCCATCTCCCCGGGAGCCACCAGGTTGTTGGGGTCGAACCCATCCAGGTTGCCAAGGCAATAGCGTGCGGTATTGCGGAACTTCAGGTAGTTCTGGGCAATCTGCTTGAAGATCTCCTTGGAGCAGCGGACATCGGCATGATAGTCGGAGGATGCCGCCCACAGGCGGACGATATCGGCGCCATATTCCTTAATCAGGTCGGCAGGATCCACACCGTTGCCCAGGCTCTTGTGCATGGCCCGGCCCTGTCCGTCCACGGTCCAGCCGTGGGTCAGCACCTGCCGGAAGGGTGCCCCCTGATCCAGGGCGCCCACGGAAGTCAGCAGACTGGACTGGAACCAGCCGCGATACTGGTCGGCGCCTTCCAAATACACATCCGCAGGCCACAGCTCCGGCGCATCCTTCATGAGAGAGGCAAAATGGGTGGAGCCGGAGTCGAACCAGCAATCCAGGGTATCCTTCTCCTTGTCGAAGGTCTTTCCGCCGCAGTGGGGGCAGGTAAAGCCTTCCGGCACCAGCTCCATGGCCTCTTTTTCGAACCAGATGTTGGAGCCATGCTCGTCAAACAGCTTGGAGAGCTTTTCAATGGATTCGGGGGTGGAAACAGGCTTGCCGCAGTCCTTGCAGTAGAATACGGGAATGGGCAGACCCCAACGGCGCTGACGGGAAATGCACCAGTCGGAGCGCTCCCGGATCATGCTGACCATCCGCTCGCCGCCCCAGGCAGGATACCACTGCACGTTTTCGATGGCCTCGATGGCTTTGTCCTTGAAGGACTCCACAGAGCAGAACCACTGAGGAGTGGCGCGGAAGATGATGGGCTTCTTGCAGCGGTCATGATGGGGGTAGGAGTGGACAATCTCCTCGGCGGCAAACAGGGCGCCGCTCTCCTTCATATCCGCCAGAATGATGGGGTTAGACTTCTCGGTGGGCAGGCCAGCATACTTGCCTGCATACTCGGTATGACGGCCGTAGTCGTCCACCGGGACGATGAGCTCCATGCCATAGCGCATACAGGTCTGGTAGTCGTCCGCGCCGAAGCCGGGAGCGGTGTGGACACAACCCGTACCGGAATCCATGGTGACATACTCGGCATTCACCAGCCGGGAGGTCTTGTCCAGGAAGGGATGCTGGGCCAGCATATTCTCGAAGAAGCTGCCGGGGAAGGACGCCAGCACCTCATAGGATTCAAAGCCGCCGATCTTCATGACCTTTTCCATCAGGGCTTCCGCCATGATATAGGTCTCGCCGTTTTCGGCCTTCACCAGCACATAGCGCTCACGGGGATGGAGGCAGATGGCCAGGTTGCCGGGGAGGGTCCAGATGGTGGTGGTCCAGATCACAAAATAGGTATTGCTCAGGTCAAACTCCTGCAGCTTGCCCAAATCGTCCCGAATGCGGAACTTCACATACACAGAGGTGCAGGGATCCTCCTGGTACTCGATATCGGCTTCCGCCACGGCGGTGGTACAGAAGGGGCACCAGCTCACGGGCTTGAGACCCTTGTAGATATAGCCCTTGTCAAACATACGGCCAAAGATCTTGACCTCCTGGGCCTCAAAGTGCCTGTCCATGGTACGGTAGGGATGCTCCCAGTCGCCCACCACACCCAGGCGGCGGAAGCCTTCCCGCTGCTTGTTGATAAAGTCCTGGGCAAACTCCTCGCAGGCCCCCCGGAACTCAGGGACAGACATATCCTTGTTGAGCTTCTTTTTGGAATTCTCAATGGCACGCTCAATGGGCAGACCGTGGTTGTCCCAGCCGGGCACATAGGGGGTGTAATACCCCATCATGGCATGGCTGCGGACGATAAAATCCTTCAGGGACTTGTTGAGGGCATGGCCCATGTGGATATAGCCGTTGGAGAAGGGAGGGCCGTCGTGCAGGACGAACCGGGGCAGATCCTTGTTCTTTTCCAGCATAGCTCCGTAAAGATCCTGCTCGTTCCACCGGGCCAGCATACCCGGCTCCCGGTTGGGCAGACCGGCCTTCATGGGAAAGTCGGTCTTGGGGGTAATGATCGTGTTTTTGTATTCCATTGGAATAACCTCCGTGTAGAATCAAATAAAAAGCCTTTGTCTCCTGCATCCAAGAGACAAAGGCAAATAACCTCTGCGGTACCACTCTCGTTCCGATTTCTCGGCACTCGTCTGCGCAGTATCGGGCGCACCCGGCACAGCCTACTGCCCGAAGGGTTCGGTGTGCTGCTCAGAGGGGATATTCCGGGCATTCTGCCGTTGTCTCGCACCTACCGACAACTCTCTGGTGCAGGATCTGCCGGGAACCTGTCCTCTTCCACGCATATTGTTATTTGGGCTGATAGTTTCTGCCGAACTGCAGATTGGTAAATTTGCTGGTGGTGGTATCGGAAATCGGATGTCTGGGCTCCGCTTTGGGAGCGTGATCCTCTGCCGTGCCCACAAGGGCCTCCAGATTCTGGGAGATCTCGTCTGCCACGGCATCCGCGCTGGCTGCGGGAGCCACGCTCACCGCCGGGGCGGCTTCCGTGCCGGAAGCCCGGGCCACCAGAGGCCGGTTGCCCGTTTTCACCCGCTCCAGGGCATTCAGGCAGGCCCGAATCTGCTCCTGGATCTCCTCGATCTTCAGGGCAGCCAGGTGCTTTGCCTCTTCCACCCGGGCATTTTCCACCGCGATCAGATTGTCCGCGTTTTTAGCATTTTCCGCAGCGGCGGCATTGGCATCGTTGAGCATCTGGGTGCACTTTGCCTCCGCTTCCTTCACCATCAGATCGCAGGTCTTCTGTGCGTTGACAATGGCATCCTTCATGCTGTTTTCATTTCTGCGATACTCTTCCAGCTTGGACACCAGCACCCGCATCTTGCTCTTGAGAAGCGCATTCTCCTTGTACAGGGTCACATAGTCCTCCGTCAGCGGTTCTAAGAACTCGTCAACGGCCTGCATATCGTAACCGCCGAAGGTAGCTCTTCCGAAAGAGATCTGTTCAATTTGCTGTGGTGTAAACATTCCGCTGTATCCTTTCCCGGGAATCAGGCCTTGGTCTCTTCGGCGGAGGACAGATCTTCCACGGTGACTTCCACATTGTTCGGGCTGAACAGGTAAACGCCGGTGCCGGCCTTGGTGACCTTGCCGTTCAGGGCGTACACGCTGCCGGACAGGAAATCGATGACCCGGCGGGCCACGGTGGCGTCGGTCTCTTCCACGTTCAGGTGAACGGTCTTGCCGTCGCACAGATGCTTGGCGGCAACGGAAGCCTCTTCAAAGGCGGTGGGCCGGAACAGGCGGATCTCGGAGCGCAGCCGGCCGGAGCCGCTGACGATCTGGCCGGAGAAACCGGTAGCCGCAGCAGGAGCGGCAGGAGCGCTGTATTCCATCACGGGAGTCTCCGCAGGCGCAGCGGCACGGCTGCGGCGTCCCTGCTCGTAATCGGCAGACTCATCCTCGTACTCATCATCATAGCCGTCATCATAGGGCTGGGTCATTCTCTTCATGCTGTCCCAAATACTCATATATCTGTATCCTCCTATTTGATATGCAATTGATCATTGCAGGGAATTTCGTTTGCCGAAAATCGCCGTCCCCACACGGATCATGGTGCTTCCGCAGGCGATGGCGTCGGCATAATCGTCGGACATACCCATAGAAAGGCATTCTCCCTGTACATTATCGTATTTTTTCCCCGTAATGTCAACATAAAACTGCATCATTTGACAAAAAAATTTCCGATTCGACCCTTTTCCGCTGCTGATGGGGGGAATTGCCATCAGTCCTCTGACGGAAATGTGGGGATACTCCCCTGCTTTTTCCAGGACTTCCGGGATTTCCTCCGGAAGGAAGCCGGACTTACTCGCTTCCCTGCCGATATTCACCTCCAGCAGGACCTTCTGGCAGATTCCCTGCCGTCCGGCCTCCCGGTCAATGGCTTCCAGCAGCCGGAGGCTGTCCACGCTCTGGATCAGATCCACCTTCCCCACCACCTGCCGGACCTTGTTGGTCTGCAGATGTCCGATAAAGTGCACCGGCACCCCCCGGTAGGCATCCCGGGACAGTTTTTCCGTCAGCTCCTGCACCCGGTTCTCCCCGCAGCAGTCCACCCCTGCTGCGATGGCGCGCCGCACCGCGTCGGCACCCTGCATTTTCGTAGCCGCGCACAGGACGATCTCCCCCGGATCCCGTCCGGCGGCCCGGGCGGCCTCTGCCATCTCCCGGCGGATCCTGGCAATATTCTCTTCCATGGACATTTCCATCCTTCTTTCTGTGCAAAAAGGCGACGGTCTGCTCCGTCGCCTTTTGGGGTACTATGCGGGCTGCGCCGATTTCAGCGTTTTCATGGGTGCCAGGGTGGAAATCGCGTGCTTGTAAATCATCTGTTGCTTTCCATCCGTGACCAGAACCACCACAAAGCTGTCATAGCCTGCAATCACACCACGGAGCTGGAAGCCATTCATCAGAAACAGGGTGACCGGCACCCGGTCCTTCCGCACTTCCTTCAAAATGGCATCCTGCAAATTCATTGTATCCGGCATGATGTATTCCCTCTTTCTTTGAGATGGGTACATCCTACCACATCCTATTTGTCGGATTCCTTTACAATCCGTCGGGCCTCCTCCAAAATCTCCCCGAAAGGCTGATCCTTCCGGCGAAGGATCCAATGCATTCCGGGATTTCGGCGAAACCAGGTAAGCTGCCGCTTGGCGTAGCGCCGGGAGGATTGCTGGATCTGCTGCACTGCCTCGTCCAGGCTCTCGTCGCCCCGGCAGGCGGAGACCAGCTCCTTGTAACCGATGGCCTGCATGGACGTTGCCTCTGCAGGGATCCCGGCATCCAGCAGGGACCGGACCTCCTGCAGGAGCCCCGCCTCCATCATTTTGTGGACCCGCAGATCCACCCGCCGGTACAGCTCCTCCCGCGGATCGAAATTCAGTCCGATCCAGCAGGGTTCATATCTGGGCGGGATCAGCTTTGTTTTCCGGTCGTGTTCGGTAATGGTTTCCCCGGTCTCCAGATACACCTCCATGGCGCGGATGATCCGTTTCCGGTCGGAGAGCGGGAGCCGCTGGGCCGCCTGGGGATCTGCCTGCCGGAGCTGCTGCCATACGCTTTCGATGCCCTCTGTATCCGCCTGGGCCTCCAGAGCTTCCCTGCGCCCCGTCCGGGGGAAAGGCGCAAAGTCATTTCCCCGGATGAGCGCATCCATATACAGCCCGGTTCCGCCGGCAACGATGGCCCATTTCCCCCGGGAGAGGATGTCCCGGACAATGGGGTCCGCCATGGCGCAGTACCGGCTGACAGAGAAGTTCTCCTCCGGATCCGCCACATCCAGCATATGGTGGGGAATCCCCTCCATCTCCTGCCGGGTGGGTTTGGCGGTGCCGATGTCCATGCGGCGGTAGACCTGCATGGAATCGCAGGAAACCACCTCTCCGCCCAGCTCCTTTGCCAGAGCCACCGCCAGCTCCGTCTTTCCGGAGGCAGTGGGGCCGGCAATACAAATGATCTTCTCCATCGGCGCATTAACTCCGTTTGAACTGTTTTTCAAGCTGCTTCTTGCTGAGGGAAATGCAGATCGGTCGCCCATGGGGACAGTATTTCAGATCCTCCCGGGTCATCACCTGCTCTGCCAGGACCATCAGCTCCTTGGGATCCGAATCCCACCCGGCCTTGATGGCCGCTTTGCAGGCCACGGTATGGAGCATTTCGTCCCGGACAGTATCCTTCCGCTCCCGGCGACCGCTGAGCAAATCCGCCGCCAGGGATTCCAGGGCCTCTGCGGCGTCTGCCGGGGACAGGTCCATGGGGATCTGCCGCAGAAGCAGGGTATTCTGGCCGAACTCCTCCACCGCAAAACCCAGTTCCTCCAAAAGAGAGGCGTTGGCCAGCAGCTCCGCTGCGGCCTCCGGGTTCATGGTGCAGGGCATGGGGGACAGCAGGATCTGGCTGCTGATCCGCTCCTGATTTGCCTTCAGCTTCTCAAACAGGATCCGCTCGTGGGCGGCATGTTTGTCGATCAGGAAGGCATCCTCTCCCTGCTCCACCAGCAGATAGCTTTTGTACAGTTCTCCCACCAGACGCCAGGGCAAAGCCTTGGGCATGGGGATCTCCAACTGCTCCCGGAGGCTCTCCCGCTCCGAAACCGAAGGTGCCCTGGGCGGCTCCTGCGCCTTCACCGAAGCCGGGGAGACGGCCTTTTGCTCCCGAGCAGAGGGCAGGATCACTTCCTGCCGAACCTCCGGTGCCGCCTTTTTCACCTGCTCTGCCAGAATTCCGGCATTTTCCGGCCGGGGCTTAGGCCCGTTTTGGACAACACTTGCCATGTTCCGGTATGCCTCCGCCGTCATGGTGCGGAAAAACGGCTCCTTCCTGGCAGAAGCGTTTTGCACAGAAGTCTGGGGTGGTTTTTCCGACATCCCGGGTGCCGGATCCGGCAGCTTCACCGCAGGCCGATCCTTCGTCTGGTTCAGTGCTCCCAGAACGCCGTACTGGACACAGTCGAACACATTCCGCTCTGAAAGGAATTTCACCTCCGTCTTGGCGGGATGGACGTTCACATCCACCGCATTGACCGGAAGGGTCAAATGGAGCACACAGGCAGGGTATTTGCCCACCATGATCTGATTCCGATAGGCTTCCTCCAGAGCCGCGATCAGCAGCTTGGATTTCACCGGCCGGTGATTTACAAAAAACGTCTGCAGGTTTCGGCTGGGCCGGGCATCGGTGGGTTTTGACACATAGCCCCGCAGCCCGTAGGCATCCCAGCGGCTTTCCACCTTCACCATATCGGCACATTCTCTGCCATACACGCTGTATACCGCAGCCTCCAGGTCTCCGTTTCCCGGTGTGTTGAGGACCTGCCTGCCGTCCCGGATCATGGAAAAGGCAATCTCCGGATGGGCAAGGGCCTGCTGCTGAACCATGGCGGCCACCCGGCCCCCCTCCACCGTGTCGGATTTCATGAATTTCATCCGGGCTGGGGTATTGTAAAACAGGTTCCGCACCAGAATGGTGGTACCTTCCGGACATCCCGCCTCTTCCTGCTCCGTCACCACACCGGCCTCCAGGTGCAGACTGGTGCCAAACAGAGCGCCGGGGGTCTTGGTCAGCAGGTCAATGCGGCTGACGGAGGCAATGGCTGCCAATGCCTCTCCCCGGAATCCCATGGTGGAGATGGCTGCCAGGTCCTCCTCTGTGCGGAGTTTGGAAGTGGCATGGCGCTTGAAGGCCGTCACCGCATCCTCCGGCTGCATTCCGCAGCCGTTGTCCGTCACCCGCAGGAAGGTCATGCCGCCGTCCCGGATCTCCACCGTGATTTTGGTGGCGCCCGCGTCTACCGCGTTTTCCACCAGCTCTTTTCCTGCGGAGGCAGGCCGCTCCACCACCTCACCGGCGGCAATCAGATTGGCTACGTGGGGGGTCAGTTCCACAATTTTTCCCATGGGATCACCTCACGCTTCTTATTCCCAGATAGTTCACAATGCCGTGGATCACCATCGGCACCACCACAGTGCCGGATTTCTCATACGACCAGGCCAGCCACAGTCCTGCAGGCAGGTACTGGAGGTAGCAGATCAGCAGGGTTACCGGCGAATAGTTTCCCAGATAACCCGCCACATGGACGGCGGCAAAGACCGCCGTGGAGATGGCATAGGCCAGGATCCGGTTCCGCTTGTACAGGCTCCCGAAAATCAGCCCCCGGTAGAAGCACTCCTCCGCAATGGGCACCAGCACGACGACCCCAACGGCCATCAGATAGAAGTTCTGTCCTGCCAGGGCAGCAATGCTGCCGTCGTTGACGTTTTGGAACCCTGGGTTTACATAAGTTATCAGTCGGAAAAGGATGTCCTCACTGATGCGATAGGCCACATAGCCCAGGATCACCGCCTGCACCGACTCCCAGAATGCCCCCAGGGCTTCCGATACGCTGTTTAGCAGGTAGTACCGGAAAATGAAAATCGCCGCGGCGCAGTTGATGGAAAAGAACACGAAATTCAGGGCAGGCTCGGAAAAGGGACGGGTCAGCCAGGAATTGACCATCCTCAGCGCGCTGGGCAGCAGAAACAGCTCTGCCATCAGATACATCAGTCCGGTCCAGCGCTCCCGTTCCGACATGATTATGGAAATGGATTTGTTCTTCATATCAATTCAGCATCATCTTCAGCTTGTAAAGCTGGTTCATGGCCTCAATGGGCGTCAATGTCTCCACACTGAGTGTTTCCAGTTCCTGCCGGATCCTGACAAGGTTCAGGTCCGTCATGCTCATCTGCTCGTCCGGTTCGGACTGCCGGGGTGCCGGTTTTTCCCCTGTTCCGGCCTCCAGCTCCTGCAGCAGCTCCCTTGCCCGGGCGATCACCGCCCCGGGAAGCCCCGCCAGCTTGGCGACTTCCACACCGTAGCTGTCATCTGCAGCACCGGGAACAATCCGGCGCAGGAAAATCATCTGATCCCCCCGCTTTTTCACGGCAATGTTGTAGTTTTTCACATTGGGCAGCTCCGCCTCAATGGTGGAAAGCTCATGATAGTGGGTGGCAAACAGGGTCTTGGCTCCCAGTTTCCGGGGATTGGCCGCGTATTCCAGCACCGCCCGGGCAATGGCCATGCCGTCGTAGGTGGAGGTACCTCTGCCGATCTCGTCCAGGATCAGAAGGCTCCGGGAAGTGGCATATTTCAGAATGCTGGCCACCTCTGCCATCTCCACCATGAAGGTGGACTGGCCCGAGGCCAGATCGTCGCTGGCGCCGATGCGGGTAAACACCCGGTCCACAATGCCGATCCGGGCGGATTTCGCCGGCACAAAGGAGCCCATCTGCGCCATCAGCACAATCAGCGCCACCTGGCGCATATAGGTGGATTTTCCCGCCATGTTGGGTCCTGTGATGATGGACACCTGGTTGTCCCGGGTGCCCAGTTGGGTGTCGTTGGGAACAAACAGGCTGTTTTTCAGCATCTGCTCCACCACGGGATGTCGGCCCTCCTGAATGGAGATCCGGCAATCCTCCGTCACCTCCGGCCGGCAGTACCCCTTCTGGGCTGCCACCGAGGCCAGACTGCACAGCACGTCCACCCCGGCCACCGAGGAAGCGGTCTGTTGCACCCGGGCCGCCTGGGCAGCGATTTCCAGCCGCAGCTCCGTGAAGATCTGATACTCCAGGGCTGTCAGCCGGTCCTTGGCGGTGAGCACCTGGGTCTCCAGTTCCTTCAGCTCCTGGGTAATGTACCGTTCGCAGTTTGTCAGGGTCTGCTTCCGGATATAGTGATCCGGTACCTGGCCGAGAAAGGACTTGGACACCTCGATATAGTATCCAAACACCCGGTTGTAGCCCACCTTCAGGGTGCGGATTCCGGTCTTTTCCCGTTCAGACGCCTCAATGGCGGCAATGGTTCCGGAGCCGCCCTCCATAATATCCCGGAGCCGATCCGCTTCCGCATTGGCGCCCACCCGGATGATGCCGCCCTCCCGAACCGTCAGGGGAGGGTCGTCCCGGATGGTATCCAGGATCTTCCGGGCGCAGTCCTCCATGGGGTCCAATGCAGCGGTAAGCTTCCGGATCATGGGGCTGCGAAGCTTCTCCATCTGTTTTTTGACTTCCGGCAGAGCCTCAAAGCCCCGGGCGAGTCCCAAAAGATCCCGGCAGTTCACCGTTCCGGTGACCACCCGGGTCATCACGCGTTCCAGATCCGTCACATCCCGGAGCGCTTCGCTCAGCTCTCCCCGGCAGATGGGGTCCTCCACCAGTTCCTCAACAGCGGAAAGGCGCTGCTGGATCTCTCCAATGTCCAGCAGGGGCTTTTCCATCCAGCTGCGAAGAAGCCGTCCGCCCATGGCTGTTCGGGTCTGATCCAGCACCCACAGCAGACTTCCCCGCTTTTCCTTGCCCCGAATGGTTTCCGTCAGCTCCAGATTCCGCCGGGCCACCAGATCCAGCTCCATGAATTTTCCGGTGTGATAATACTGCAGCTGGCGGATCTGCTCCAGATCGTTTTTCTGCAGATGCAGCAGCCTGCGCAGAAGCGCACCCGCAGCGCACACGGCGCTGTCCATACCGCCCAGACCCAGGTCTGCCAGATCCTTGCCGAAATGGCTTTCCAGCACCCGGGCCGCCTCTGCCGGGTCAAACTGCTCCGGCGTTCCTTCATCCACGCAGCAGTTCAGCCGCTGTCCCAGGGCATCCTCTAAAATCGGATCCCGGACGTTCTTTCCGCCCCGCAGGACCTCTGCCGGAGAAAACCGACCCAGCTCCGATGCCGCACTCTGGGCATCGGCGCAGGTGGTCACGTAAAACGCACCGGTGGAAACGTCGCAGAAGGTAAGGCCGAAATTCTCCTCCCCGCCGTACAGGCAGGCGAAGTAATTGTTCCGGCTCTCCTCCAGCATACTGCTTTCCGTTACGCTGCCGGGAGTGACGATCCGGGTGATGTCCCGCTCCACCAGTCCCTTTGCCAGCGCCGGATCCTCCATCTGCTCGCAGATGGCCACCTTGTAGCCCTTGGCCACCAGCCGGGCGATGTAGGCATCCACCGAGTGGTAAGGCACGCCGCACATGGGAGTCTGCTGTTCCTTGGGCTTTCCCCGGTCCCGGGTGGTCAGGGTCAGATCCAGCTCCCGGGCCGCCAGCTTGGCGTCCTCGTCGAACATTTCATAGAAATCGCCCAACCGGAAAAACAGCACGCAGTCCCGGTTTCGCTCTTTCATTTCGTAGTACTGCCGCCGCATGGGCGTCAGGTCCTGCTTGTTGTCCTCCATGTTACGCCCCCTCTTCCGCAAGCTTCCCTGTCAGGCTCCACGTGGTGGATCCGGTGATGCACACATTCCGGAAAGATCCCACAAGGCTCTCCTCTCCTTCCAGCCGCACCAGCCGCCCGCCCTCCGTTCTTGCAGTCAGCAGGCCGTTTTCGGTGCCGTCGATGAGGCAGCGGAGCGTCTTTCCCACATAGCCCCGGTGGATCGATTCGGAAATCTCATTCTGCACATTGCACAGCCGGTCAAACCGGCGGTTTTTCTCCTCCCGGGGGGTGGGATCCTCCATAGAAGCCGCCGGCGTACCGGTTCTGGGGGAGAAAAGAAAGGTAAACAGGGCATCATAGCGCACCTGGGCGATCAGAGATACGGTCTCTTCAAACTCCTCCTCCGTCTCCCCGGGGAAGCCCACGATCACATCGGAGGTCAACACCAGATCCGGCATCACGGACCGGGCATACTCCACCAGGGCAAGATACTGCTCCCGGTCATAGTGCCGGTTCATGGCCTTCAGCACCCGGCTGGAGCCGGACTGGAAAGGCAGATGGAGCTGCCTGGCGATCTTGGGATACCTGGCCATGGTATCAAACAGCTTCTTTCCCGCATCCCGGGGGTGGCTGGTCATAAACCGGATGAGAAAATCGCCGGGGAGCTGGGCGATCTCCGCCAGCAAATCGGAAAAGTCCACCCCGTCGGGAAGATCCTTTCCGTAGGAGTTCACATTCTGCCCCAGCAGAGTGATCTCCCGGCAGCCGCTGGCAATCAGCTCCCGGCACTCCCGCAGGATGTCTTCCTTCTTTCGGCTTCGCTCCCGGCCCCGGACATAGGGTACGATGCAGTAGGTGCAGAAATTGTTGCACCCGTACATGATGGAGACCCAGGCCTTCAGGGTCCGGTCCCGCAGCAGGGGCAAACCCTCGGCAATGGAACCGGCCTCGTCCTCAATGAAAAACTGCCGTTTTCCCGTGGTGAGCACACGGTACAGAATCTCCGCAAACTGCCACAGATGATGGGTGGAAAACACCCCGTCCACATGGGGATAGCTCTTTTTCAGCCGGTCGGTGACCACTGTCTGGCCTGCCATACAGCCGCACAGAAAGATCTTCTGATCCGGATGGCGGCGCTTGGTATGGGTCAGGGCGCCCAGATTCCCGAACACCCGCTGCTCTGCGTGCTCCCGGATGGCGCAGGTGTTCATCACCACCACATCGGCGCCTTCCGCGCAGTCGGTCATGGCATACCCCGCCTCCTTCAGGATCCCCCGGATCCGCTCGGAGTCCGCCTCGTTCTGCTGGCAGCCGTAGGTCTCCACATAAGCAGAGGGGGTTCTTCCTCTTTCCTGCCAGAGAGCGCTGATTTTGTCACAATATGCAAACTGGGCATCCAGTTGTTCTTTGGAAATAACCGTGGTTTTCGTGTTCAAAGTATAGTCCTCCGATGATACTGTATCAGTATATGATTTTATCATTTTCCCCGGTTTTTTTCAAGCTTTTTCCGCAAAGCGGCAAAAAAACCGCCTCCCGAAAGTGCGGTGTTCATAAGACAGTTCACAACATATCCGAAATACACTGCTGTGGCTGTTCTTGTACTTTATCCGGTTATGTGGTAATATGGATCCGAACGGATTTGCAAATCGAAATGTGTGGAGGATGATAAGGTTATGATAAAGAATATCGCCATCGTCAGTTTGTCCAGCGGAACGATCGGAGAGGATTTTGTGAAGCATGAGGTAGATATCGGAATCAAAAGGTTACATGACTTTGGGACGACTGTCACATTCATGCCCCATGCCCTGAAAGGAATGCAATATGTCAAAAACCATCCCGCAGAGCGTGCTGCTGATTTGTTGCAAGCCCTCAGGGATCCGGATATGGATATGATTCTCTGCGCAATCGGCGGAGATGATACATATCGCTTGCTTCCTTACCTGTTTGAACGCAATGAGCTGGCGGATGCAGTCTCAAATAAAGTATTTCTTGGCTTTTCTGATACGACGATCAATCATTTCATGCTCCATAAAGTTGGAATGAAAACGTTCTATGGGCAGTCTTTCCTTGCAGACGTCTGTGAACTGGACAAAGATATGCTCCCATATACCAAAAAGTATTTTGAAGAGCTGATAAGTACCGGTACAATAAAAGAAGTCAGACCCAGCGACATCTGGTATGAAGGAAGGACGGATTTTGGTGTTGATCAGGTTGGTATCCCATTAAAATCGCACCCGGATCATGGTTTTGAATTGCTGCAGGGCAACCCGGTTTTCTCGGGAGAGATTCTTGGCGGTTGTATTGATTCAATTTATGACTGTTTCAATGGAGATCGCTATGGGGATATGCCGCTTCTTTGCAAGAAGTACAAACTGTTCCCGGAGATAGAGGACTGGACCGGAAAGATTCTTCTGTTAGAATCCAGTGAAGAAAAGATGCCTCCTCAAACATACAGAAAAGCCGTACTTGCGCAAAAAGAAACCGGCATTTTTGATGTGATTTCCGGTGTTCTGGTTGGCAAGCCCATGGATGAAACGTATGTGCAGGAATACAAACAAATCCTGGTAGAAGGAATCGATCATCCGGGTTTGCCCATAGTGTGCAATCTCAATATTGGACATGCACAGCCACGTTGCATTATTCCTTTTGGCGTTGAGGCAACGGTCGATATCGAAAATCAGGTAATCCGGTTTGCAAACTGAGAGGCAGCTTCCAGTTTGTCGAACAGACACAAGGGCACTCTTCTGTACGGGTCAAGCCCCGTATATGTGCTCGGGGAGACGGAACACCCAGGACCTTTAAATGTCCTGGGTGTTTGCGCCACTTTGCAGCGATCCTCTTAAGGCAAAAGGCGTGACCGCGAAGGTCACGCCTTTCATGATTTACTGCCTTACGAACACCGCCCGAAGGAGGCGGTTTTCCCAATCATCAATACTGGGTGGGCTCGATGTGCCAGATCTCCCTGGCATACTGGCGGATGGTCCGGTCGGAGGAGAACTTTGCGCCGCTGGCAATGTTCAGAAGGCACTTTCTGCCAAAGCTCAGGTGGTCGGCATAGTCCCGGTTGGCACGAAGCTTGGTCTCCATATAGGAAGCGTAGTCCAGCAGCAGGAAGTAGTGGTCTGCCTTGTGCCAGGAAGCGCCGTCCAGCAGGGAGGCATACAGCTCTCTCTGGGCATCATCCGTGGGAACGGTACCGTCCACCAGGGTGTTGATGGCCTTGCGCAGCCGGTCGTTGATATCATAGATGCCGCGGGCGTAGTAACTGTCCCTCGCCGCATTGAGCTGCTCCACGGTGTGGCCGAAGATATACTCGTTCTCCAGACCGGCCTCCCGGACGATCTCCACGTTGGCGCCGTCCATGGTGCCCAGGGTCACGGCGCCGTTGAGCATCAGCTTCATATTTCCGGTGCCGGAGGCCTCCGTACCTGCAGGGGAGATCTGCTCGGAAATGTCCGCAGCGGGAATGATATGCTCCGCATAAGAGCAGTTGTAGTTCTGGACGAACACCACCTTCAGCTTATCCGCCACAGCGGGATCGTTGTTGATCATCTTGGCGATCCGGTTGATGTAACGGATGATGGCCTTGGCGCGGCCGTAGCCGGGGGCAGACTTGGCGCCGAAGATGAAGGCAGTGGGATAGAAGTCGGTGAGGCTGCCGTCCTTGATGCGGAAATAGATATCCACAATGGACAGGGCATTGAGAAGCTGCCGCTTGTACTCGTGGAGCCGTTTGACCTGCACATCAAAGATGAAGTCCGGATTCAGGGTGATCCCTTCCTTCTGGGCGATCACCTTGCAGAGCTGCTCCTTCTTCTGCCGCTTGATGGCGTTGAACTGGCGCACCATATCGTCGTCGATCATGGGCTTCAGCTTGGACAGGCGGTCCAGATCCTTCAGGAAATCGGTACCGATGCGGTACTTGATCATCTGTGTCAGCTCCGGGTTGCACAGGCCCAGCCAGCGCCGGGGAGTGACGCCGTTGGTCTTGTTCTGGAAGCGCTCGGGATACACGGCGTACCAATCCTTGAACAGGTCATCCTTCAGGATCTGGGAGTGGATCTCCGCTACGCCGTTTACATAAGTGCTCACATACACGGACAGGTTTGCCATGTGGGCGGTGTTGTCCCGGACGATGAACAGGCCCGGGTGCTCCCGCTTCAGCTTCTCGTCGATCCGCAGGATGATGTCCACGATCTCAGGCACCACACTGCGCAGCAGGTCCAGGTCCCACTTTTCCAGGGCCTCGCCCATCACCGTGTGGTTGGTGTAGGAGAAGGTCCGCTGTGCCACGGAGAGGCTCTGCTCGAAGTCCATACCCTCCTGCATCAGCAGCCGGATCAGCTCGGGGATAGACATGGCGGGATGGGTGTCGTTGAGCTGCACCGCATAGAAATCGGCAAAATGGCTGTAATCCTCGCCGTGGGCTTTCTTATAGGTACGCATCATGTCCTGCAGGGATGCGGAAGAGAGCACATACTGCTGCTTGATCCGCAGGCGCTTGCCTTCCCAGGTGGAGTCGTTGGGGTACAGGACGCGGGTAATGTCCTCGGCCTTGTTCTTCTGGGTCAGCGCCCGGAGATAGTCCTGATCGTTGAAGGCGTTGAAGTCCAGCTCTTCCTCGGCCTCACACTGCCAAAGACGCAGGGTGTTGATGTTGTCGGTGCCATAGCCGATGATCGGTACATCATAGGGCACCGCCAGCACGGTGTGATCCGGGAATTTCACCTTCACGGTGTGGTTATAGCGGCGGTAAGACCAGGGATCGCCGTACTTGGACCAGTCGTCGGCAGACTCGCACTGGCTGCCGTTGGCATCAAAGCTCTGCTTGAACAGGCCGAAGCGGTACCGCAGGCCGTAGCCGGACAGGGGCAGATTGCAGGAGGCTGCAGAATCCAGGAAGCAGGCAGCCAGTCTGCCCAGACCGCCGTTGCCCAGGGCCGCGTCCTCCACATCCTCCAGGATGGCAAGATCCACGCCCCGCTCTGCAAACAGCTTCTTCATCTCGTCCAGGATTCCCAGATTGTACAGGTTGCTGTACACCAGCCGTCCGATGAGGTATTCCGCAGAGATGTAGTATGCCTTTCTCTCGTGCATACGGGCACGCTTGCTGTCGTTCCAGTGATCGCTGATGGCCATCATCACGGCCTGGCCCAGAGCCTCGTGAAGCTCCTGGGCGGTTGCCTCCTGCAGGGAAACGTCATAGGTGTATTTCAACTGTGCTTCCGTCCAGCGGAGGATATTCAGACAATTGTATTTCATGCTTTCATTCTCCCTCAGATATGATCAATGTGCTCTGCCATAGAGCGCAGTCAGTCGATAGATTTTTTTCGCAAGCGCAGGATCCGCAAAGCCCTCTGCTGCCCGCCAGGTCCAGTTGTTTCCGGACAGGGTTCCGGGGAAATTCATCCGGGCCTCTCCTCCCAGCTCCAGATAGTCCTGCATCTGCACCACGCAAAGCCGGGAAACCGAGGACATGGCCGTCCGGATGGTCCCCCAAACATATCCTTCCCCTTCCGTCAGGGCCATATACTCTGCGGCAAACTCCACGGTGGAGGCCGGAGCGCTGTCAAACCACTGACGCAGGGTCATGTTGTCGTGGGTGCCGGTGTAGCACACGGTGTTGGCGTGGTAGGTGTGAGGCAGATAGGCATCGGACTTCCGGTCATCAAAGGCAAATTCCAGCACCTTCATGCCGGGGAAGCCGGACCGGTCCCGCATCTGCAGAACCTCCGGTGTCAGATAGCCCAGATCCTCCGCGATCAGCTTCAGATCCGGCAGGGCCTCCTTCACACGGTTCAGGAACGTCATGCCCGGGCCGGGGATCCACTCCCCGATCTTCGCCACCTTGGCGCCTGCGGGTACGGACCAGTATGCCTCGAAGCCCCGGAAATGGTCCATGCGGACCACATCATACAGCTCTCCGGCTGCTTTCAGCCGGCGGATCCACCAGGAAAAGCCATCGGCCTCCATGACATCCCACCGGTACAGGGGGTTGCCCCAAAGCTGCCCGTCATCGGAGAAGGCATCCGGGGGACATCCTGCCACCGCCAGGGGATTGCGGTCCTCATCCATCTGGAACAGCTCGGGATCGGCCCAAACATCGCAGGAATCCAGCGGCACATAAATCGGCACGTCACCGACGATTTCAATGCCGTTGTCATGGGCATACTGCCGGAGTTTTTTCCACTGGGAGAAAAACAGGTACTGAACGAAGCTGTGGAACCGGATGGTATCCCGCAGCTCGGTTCTTGCCTGCCACACGGCATCCGGATCCCGGTCCTTCAGGGGCTTCTCCCACTGATACCAGGGCTTCCCTCCCATTTTATGCTTCAGGGCCATAAAAAGGGAAAAATCCGGCAGCCAGCCGCTGTTCTCCCGGCAGAAGTCCTGATAGTCCGGTGTCTCCTCAAACCGTTCAAAGGCATAACGGAGGATCTGCAGCTTGCACTGGTACAGTCTGCCGAAGTCCACCCGGCTGTCGTCGGTACCCCAGCAAACGGACTCCACCTCTTCCCGGGTCAACAGCCCCTGTTCCATGAGCTGCTCCAGATCAATGAGGTAGTGATTGCCTGCAAAGGTGGAACAGGACTGGTAGGGGGAATCCCCGAAGCCGGTGGGGTTCAGAGGGAGGATCTGCCAGACGCTCTGTCCGGCATCCTTTAGAAAATCCACAAAGGAATAGGCCGCTCTGCCCATGGTTCCGATGCCGTACGGCCCGGGCAGAGAGGAGATGTGCATAAGAATCCCGCTCTTTCGCATAGTCGCTTATGCTCCTTTTATAAACATTGCAAATACGGTGTCATTCCATACAGCCGCTATGTTAGCATAATGCCTTTTCCTTCTTTTGTCAAGACTGCCACGATATTTCAGCAAATAAGCCGAATTCCCCCTGAAAACTTTTGATATTTTTCAAGAAAAACATAAAAGCACTCCCGCCGGAGCGGGAGTGCAGATTGGGAAAACTTATGCCTCCAGGTTGATGCCGGTCTCCTTGTTGAAGACATGGCACACATTGCCGCCGAAGCCGAAGTTGACAGCAGCACCGCCGGACAGTCCGGAGACCTCGGACTCGGTCATGTTCATGGTGGAAACCACGATAACCACGTCCCGGTTCATGGCAGTCACGTGCAGGTGGACAGAGGAGCCCATCATTTCGTGGACATCCACCTTGGCGGGAACACCGTTGGGAGCCAGGGTGATGTGCTCGGGACGAACGCCCAGAACCACTTCCTGCTCTGCCACGTTGTTCTTGGTCAGGGCAGCCTGCTTCTCCTCGGACAGCTCCACTTCGTAGCCTTCCAGGTTCACGGCATACTTGCCGTTCTTCTTCACCAGCTTGGCGTTGAACATATTCATCTGGGGAGAGCCGATGAAGCCGGCAACGAACAGGTTGTAGGGATGGTTGAACACTTCCTGAGGAGTGCCGATCTGCTGGATGAAGCCGTCCTTCATGATGACGATCCGGTCGCCCAGAGTCATGGCCTCCGTCTGGTCATGGGTAACATAGATAAAGGTGGTGTTGATCCGCTCGCGCAGCTTGATGATCTCAGCACGCATCTGGTTACGCAGCTTGGCGTCCAGGTTAGACAGGGGCTCGTCCATCAGGAAGACCTGGGGATCACGGACGATGGCGCGGCCGATGGCAACACGCTGTCTCTGACCACCGGACAGAGCCTTGGGTTTCCGGACAAGGTACTGGGTGATGTCCAGAATCTCAGCGGCTTCCTTCACCTTCTTATCGATCTCTTCCTTGGGAGTATGACGAAGCTTCAGAGCAAACGCCATGTTGTCGTACACGGTCATGTGGGGATACAGAGCGTAGTTCTGGAAGACCATGGCGATATCCCGGTCCTTGGGTGCCACATCGTTGACCAGGCGGTCGCCAATGTACAGTTCGCCTTCCGTGATCTCTTCCAGGCCGGCGATCATACGCAGGGTGGTGGACTTACCGCAGCCGGAAGGACCGACCAGAACGATAAATTCCTTGTCGGCGATTTCCAGGTTGAACTCCTGGACAGCCACAACGCCCTTGTCGGTGATCTGAAGGTTGACCTTCTTCTCCTCGGGCTGATCGTCACCCTTTTTCTTCTTTTTCTTCTTGGCATCATCGCCGTTAAAGGGATAGATCTTCTTCACGTTTTTCAGGGTCAAGCTTGCCATACTTCACGACTCCGAACACAGTGCCTCCGCAATCCGTGTTCTCACGACTGCCAAGCAAAATAGCAGCCGCATTACGACAGGTCTCCACACTGCCGCACCGCGAGTCAACGGGTTCGTATTATCCTCCTTTTTTTGCGGACCCGGTCTATTGTTGTGGAGTAGACAGAATCCACATGGATACGTGTATTTTATCATAAAGCAGCCCTTTCCCGCAATGTTGGAAGTGACGGTTTTTTCGCCGCTTATTTGTTTACTTTGCCATATTCCTCCTTGGGGAAGGTGATGGTCACCACGATTTCCCGGTCTGTCTCCAGCCGTTTGCTCACTGCCGCCACCCCGGACATCTGGATCTTCTGCAGGGAAAGGTTCAGGTGGTTGAGGAATTGGCCCACATTGACTTTCCCTTGTCCGGCAGGCCGGCCGGACAGAAGCTGGTCTACGTACCGCTCCGTCCGGGCCACGCTCATATTCAGCTTCCGGATCATTTCGATGGCTGCCAGCTTGTCCGCCTCCTCCGGCAGCCTCAGCAGGGTCCGGGCATGGCGTTCCGTCAGTCCCCCCTCCCGCAGAGCCTGCAGCACCGCGTCGCTGTGGCGCAGGATCCGCAGTTTGTTGGCCACTGCACTCTGGCTTTTTCCCAGCCGCCGGGCAGCCTGCTCCTGGCTCATGCCGGTTTTTTCCATCAGGGCAGCGATTCCCCTGGCCTCATCTACAAAATCCAGGTCCTGCCGCTGCAGATTCTCCACCAGCGCCGCCACGGAGGATTCCCCGTCATCCATATTCATAATGATGCAGGGGATCTCCGACAGCCCCGCCATGACCCCTGCCCGCAGCCGGCGCTCTCCGGCGATCAGTTCGTACCCCGTTCCCATGCGCCGGACCGTCAGTGGCTGCAGGATTCCGTGCTGCCGAATGCTTTCCGCCAGTTCTTCCAGCGCCTCCGCCCGAAAGATATGGCGTGGCTGGGCGGGATTGGGCTTGATGGAACGGGCCGGAAGGAAAACCACCCGTCCGGTTTCCATATACGTTTTCAGTTTCTGACACTGCATCTTCCGTCCTCCTTCTGGATAGTAACCTCATTTTAGGACCCGTCCGCAGGAAAACCACGCGAAAAACGCCGGAATTGCCGGTTTATTTCCCGACATTTTATGGCAGTTTGCCGAAAACGTATTTTTGTACCGAAATATGCCATCCGGCCCTTTACATTTGGCAGAAAATGGGTTATGATATCCGCGACAGAGTAGGGCTCTCGCGTGAAGTGCTGCCAGAATGGGGAGTTGTTTGGCAGACGAAGGACTATGTCCACGATGAGAGATCCGCACCCGCTGATGCATATGGGATACACTCCTGATATGTAGCAACGAAACTCGTTGGGCGAAGCACCGCTTGCTTCCCCATGGGACGCCAAAATTCCATCGATTGCTCCCCTACGGCTGTGTCCGCAGGGGATTTTGCGTTTCATGCCGCCCCGGTCTTCGCTCCCTACGAAAAGGAGGAATTTTTATGTCAACCGCGAAAAAGTCCCGCACCCTGTATCCCCATCCCTTTTCCAAAGCCTATTGGCAAGATGCCGTCGCAGAGCTGAAGGACGTCCGCATTCTGGTCGTCACCGCCATGATGATCGCCCTTCGGGTGGCTATGAAGGGCCTGTCCATCACCATCGCACCCAACCTGTACATCAACACCGCTTTTCTGGCAAACGCCCTGGGCGCCATGATCTTCGGACCCGTTGTGGCTTCCCTGGCCGCTGTAGTGTCTGACTTTCTGGGATTTTTGATCTTCCCCCAGGGCGGCGCCGTCTACTTCCCTCCCTACGTTTTCGTGGAAGTTGCCGGTTCCGTAATCTTCGCCCTGCTGCTGTACCGGGCTAAGCTGTCCGCCACCCGTGTCATTCTCAGCCGGTTCTGCATCTGCCTGTTTGTGAACATTCTGCTGCAGGCGCCCATCACCCTGTGGTATTACAAGGTGGTTCTGGGCAAGTCCTATATGATGTTCCAGATCCCCCACATCATCAAGAATCTGGCCATGTTCCCCATTGAATCCTGGCTGCTGACATTTGTTCTGTCCATTCTGGCACCCCTGACTTACCGCCTGGGCCTGACCTATGATCCGGGCCCCGCCAACGGATCTCTGAAATTCACCAAAAAACAGATTGCCGTTCTGGTGCTGCTGCTGTGCGTCGGCATCGCCTCTACCGTAGGCTACCTCTTCTACTACTATGAGAACACCTCCCTCAGCGCCAGCTACAAGGGCAACGAGCGGTACGAGCACAACATGGAGATGAACGGTCTGGTCCTGGAGCTGGCGGAGACCGACGATTCCATGACGGAGGACAATACCGTTACCATTGTGGAAAGCGCCTACCGGAAATTCGGCAAGGGCTACATTACCTATCACGTTGCCGTGTACGCTGTGGACACCGAGGCCCTGGCTGCCGATGATTCCAAGAAGCTGGATACCCTGCGGGCCTACTCCAAGAGTCCTGCCGCGAAGGAGGAGACCATGACCCGGATCGCCACCGCCGAGCTGGTGGTGAGCAACTCCGGAGAGCTGCTGAGCTACACCTACACCCCGGAGGGATAACCTGCCTCCCACCAAAAACTCCTTGAACAGGCCGCCCCGGCTGTGCATCGAAATCGCACAGCCGGGGCTTTTTCTTTTCTGCAGGAATCCATCTCCGCTGCCGCAAAACCAGCGAAATCTCTGTTGATAACATTGGGAGGGTATGGTACGATGAGGATCTATTCAGGAAAGAAGGCACCGGAAAGGAAGAGAAGAAATCTATTGATCCCGCAAAGAGAAATGCATTCTGTCCGGGGCCTGCTGCCCAATAACGCTGTTTCTGTTTTGCGTGTCCTCCTTCCCGGATCCCGGAATCACGGAAAGTACGCAACAAAAACGGAAACAACCGGATGTTTTTTCAAAAGCAAATCGTTCCGGGATTTGATATGATATCCGTAGATTCACCACCAAAACCATGCTGCAGAAAGGGCGAATACCGATGTCTGAAATCAAAACCATCCAAATCGGAGACCTCACCTTAGCCTACAAAGAATTTGGCACCGGGGACAAGTATCTCCTCTCCACCCAGAATTTCTTCCTTACCGATTGCCATATGGAGCTTCTGGGAAAGCCCCCCTATGACTACCACTGCTTCCTGATCTATATGCGGGGCTACGGAAAGTCCAGCCACATCACCGACCCCACCCCCAAAAACTACAACGCCATCTGGGGCGAGGATGTGGTAGCCTTCGCCAAGGCCATGGGCATCTCCTCCTTCTACTACACCGGTGTGTCCCACGGCAACTGGGCCGGATGGCATATTGCCTTCCACTACCCCCAGCTCCTGCGGGCCTTCGTCTGCGTAGACGGCATTGCCCAGTTCCGGGACGTCAACCCTAACATGACACGCAGAACCCCCGGCTTCTTCGAGCAGGTGGACGCGGTGGTGGGCAACCGGGAAGCTCTGGAAAAGATGGCGTGGATGGAAAACTGGCCTACGGAGAATCCCCAGCGCCTTGCCCGCCGGGCTGCCAACCATGCAGAACATACGGAAATCCTGATGAGCCGGGCACGGGAGGAGTTTCTGGTGCCCAACGACGGGGACATGACCTGCTGCCAGGCCAAGACACAGGATGAGTTTTATGAAAAGCTGTCGAAAATTCCCGTTCCGGTGCTGATCTGGATCGGCGGATTGGATCCCCTGGCCCGGGCAGAAGACGGATTGAAGATCGCCCAGACCATCCCCGGCGCTTCCCTGCTGACCTATCAGCACCTGGGGCATGGCGGAGCCGATGAGTGCCCCGAAATGGCCGCCCGTGACTGTGACCGGTTCTTCCGGGACGTAGAAGGCCGCATTCTGTAATTCAGGAGGACATCCCATGACCAATCGAGAAGTGATTGAAAAAATCCTTGCTTATCACCCCGACCTGCCCAACTACCACGGCTGCGACGACTGGAAATGCGGCAATCCCGATGAGGAATGCACCGGCATCGTCACCGCTCTGGTTCCTACCGTCAACGTCATCAAGAAGGCTTCCGAACTGGGTGCCAACCTGATTGTCGTCCACGAGCCTACCTTCTATACCTCCGCCGACCAGGCCGGATGGTTTGAGGATTTCCCCTGCGCCGTTTATGAGGAAAAACGGGAGCTGATTGACCGGAATCATATCACCATCTGGAGAGATCACGACCATATGCACTTCCACCGGCCGGACGGGATCTTCACCGGCGTACTGAAGTACCTGGGCTGGGAAAACTGCAGCCAGGTGGACACGGATACCGGCGCCTTTGCCCATTTCCTGGTGGACTTCCCGGAGATGACCGTGGAGGAGCTGTGCCGGTACCTGGTGAAAAAGATCGGAATGAATGGCGTCCGCTACATCGGTGATCCCCAGGCCCGGGTCAAGTCACTGGCCTTCGTGGGCCATCTGTTCCCGGGCAGCTTCCGGAAAACGCACAGGGACGGAACCCCCTGCGAATACAGCGTGCAGATCATCCAGTCTCTGGAGGAGCGGGTGGACGTGATCCTTCCCGGAGAGATCATCGATTGGACGGTCGCCTCCTATGTGCGGGACGCCGTACAGCAGGGCCGGAACAAGGCCATGATCAACCTGGGGCACATGAACTGGGAAGAACTGGGCATGAAATACGCCAAGGACTGGATCAGCGAGCTGGTGGAAAACCAGGTGCCCGTCACCTATGTTCCCTCGGAGGATATGTACCGTTTCGTGGTGGCGGAGTAAGCCGTTCTTCCGGAAAATCCCTTTCCATCATTTTGAAAAACGCAAGAGGCAGCCGGGGTGGCTGCCTCCTGCGTTTTCCGGCGGGCCGTTTTCGACACGGGGTTCTCTTCGGAACGTCACGGCGAACAGAGTGATCCAATCCCGGCTCCTGCCATGCAATATTTATAGAAATCTTTTTATGTTAACCTTCCGACAAGAAACACAGCTCCCGTACTTTCGGTTCGAGAGCTGTATACATCATAGAAAGCTCAAATATCCTGAAACTGTCCGCCTTTTCCGCAGAAGATCCGGATGTAATTGGCAAAGGAGACCACAAGAAATGCGGCATCCACCACCGTGATCGCCGATACGGTTTCCCTGGAAAGTCCGGGGCGGAGCAGCAGGATGAGGAAGCTGAGAAACAGCACCGTGGTGCAGATCTTCCCGGCCATATGGGCGCCCTTGAGGATCTTGTTCTTCCGCAGCAGCAGAATGCCGGCAACCATCTGGAATCCTTCCTTGACCACAAACAGCGCCACCAGATACCACAGCACCGGATAGCGGATCGTCAGGCTCAGCAGCAGTGCAAGCTGGGTAGCCTTGTCGGCAATGGGATCCAGGATCTTTCCCAGATTGGAGATCATATTGCATTTTCTTGCGATGATGCCGTCCAGCAGATCCGTCAGGCAGGAGATCGCCAGGATGGCCGCGGCAATGAGGTAGTCCTTTTCGGTCTGGGCGTGCAGATACCGGGTGATATACACGGGGATCAGCGCCAGCCGGAACAGGCTCAGAAAATTGGGGATGGTCAGAACATCCTTTTTCCAGTCTTTGATAATCATTTGTTTTCCTCCAAAATGTCGACATCACCGACGCTTTTATTATACCCGGGAAAGAGGAAAGTGACAAGGAATTTTTCCGGAATTCATAAAATATTCAGATTATCCTGTCCGGGCGCAGTTTGCCGCCAGGGAAAAGATCAGGGACAAATGCTTCCAGGTTTTCCGATCGATTTTCCCTGTGGGCGGCAGGTCATTGAGCTTCTGAAATGCCTCCACACAGCCGCAGGTTTCCGGATCCATGCATCCGGAATGGCACACGGTGCCGTCCATACCGAACTGCTTCTGGATAGTTTCCAGCATGGATTGGGCAAGGCCGATCCACGGGCCGGAATCGCCGCTGCAAAAGGACCGGTTGGGGTTCAGGATCACTTCGATCCCCTGGGCTTTTCCGATGTTGGTCACCGCGTTGCCGTACTTCCTCACAATATGGTCCCAGGTTGCCTGGTCGGTGACCCCGGTGACCGGGATGCCGTGTTCCCTCTGGTAGGAAGACACGGCAGCGGCAGTCTGCCTGCCGTAGATCCCGTCGGGGACGACGTTCATGGTGCGGTTTTCCGCCTTGGAGATTACCCGCAGCATGGTCTGCAGGCTTCGGACGGGCATGGACACAAAGGATTCACCGGGTCTCATCGAACCACCTCCTGAGCAACCGGATCCGACGATCCGACACGCATTTCACTGCCGGGATACTGGGTCATTGTGGTCGTGGTACTGTACCGGTTTTTCGGCGCGGTCTGCTGGCGGATGTCCGGATAGTTCTCCCCGTCGTCCAGGCTGGTGGTTTCGATGCCGGAAAAGGCGTCATACAGCGTATCCCAGGTGTTCGCATCCACCACGCCGGTCTGGGGCAGGCCAAAGTAGCGCTGGGCAGCCAGCACCGCGGACCGGGTAGCCGGTCCGAAAATCCCGTCCACCGCCACAGCCGGTATCTGGGAAATATACTCCGAAAGGATCACCAGCATATACTGCAGCAGCCGGACCTTTTCCCCGGTATTCCCCTGGGAGATGGCATCCGGATGGGTCCAATTGACGGCATAGAACTGCTGTCCCTCGCTTCGCAGCTCCGAAAGCCGGTTCAGGCCCGTATACAGGCGCACCAGCTCATACCAGGTAGCCTTCCCCACGATGCCGTCCGGCGTCAGGCCGAAGATCCGCTGAAAGGCAATGACCGACGCCTCCGTCCGGCTGCCGAAGATGCCGTCCACGCTGTCCAGCTTGGGGATGGCGGGATAGCTCTGGGCAATGCGATTCAGCTCCACCTGCACCACCACCACAAAGGGCCCGGAGCTGCCTCGCCGCAGGGGCGTTCCGGGATAGGAGGAGGCATTGTTCCGGATGGGGGCATCCTGCACCAGCTCCACATCGCCGTAGTAGTTTCTCACGATCTGCAGGGAGTTAAGCCCCTGCTGAGCCAGATCCTGGCTGCCCCACTGGCTGAGTCCCTCGCAGGTCACGGTGGTCCCGTTGCAGTACTTGGCAGCCAGCGGCTCCACAAAGCCGGGCCTGCGCAGGTAGTCGTTGAAGATTTCATCCACCACGGCGGATACGCTGCTGAAAAAGCTCCGGCCGTTGACAAACGCCTGATCGTAGGCCGTGGAGCTGGTGATGTCAAAATCGTATCCCCGGCTGGGATAGAACTCGGTATAGACCCGGTTCAGGGTAAAGGAGATGATGGCCAGGATATTGGCCCGCAGGGCGCTCTCCTCCCAGGTGGGGTAGATCTCGCTGGAGGCAACGTTTTTGATGTAATTGATAAAGGGAACGGTGACATTGGCAGCAGAGGCACCGGGGGGGCCCAGATGGACGGTGATCCTCTGGGGAACGTAGGGAATCACGTTAATCATAGCGGTCTCCTTTACAGATTCTGGGGCGGGGTGTCGAAATCCTCCGCCCGGTCCCATGCCTCCGGGAATTCCGGCAGGGGAATGAATTCCAGGTTCTGCTCTGTGGTGACCCCGGCAAAGATCTGCACGCTGTATACGTTGATCTGCTCGTAGTTCTCTTTTCGGGCAAAGAGGTTGACAACGGTGTACGGCCGCTGATCCGGGTTGGGGGACTGACTCTCGGAAGCAGGCGGTACGTCCACTTCGATCCGGTTGATTTTCCCGCTGCTGTCCGTCAGCCGCATAGCAAGCGCGCTGCCATCCGGCGCGGTGACGGTCAGTGCCACATCCTCCAGGGGTAATTCCGCCACGCTGGAATAGGCGTGGACTTCCAGATAACCTTTGTCAGGCAGAAAGATCCCTCCTTTTTTGGCGTCGGATCATTCTATGCAGCCTGCAGGAAAGTGGTGCATGTCCCCGGAAAATGGATCCGGCGAACGTCCAATGGCATCCTTTTCGCAATTTCGAAAAAAACATGGACATCGGTGCCATGATATGCTGTCATACCGATCTTCACCAAACACGCAGGACGGGAAAGGGCAGCTTCTCCAGACGGAATCAGGCGGATCGGCAATCAGCGAAGTCTATCTCCCAACAGAACGCCCCCGCCGCATGATACGCGGCGGGGGCTGAAATCATGGATTTCCTGTGTGATCAGCAGGTGGCACCGCCCTTGACAGTCTTCTTCAGGGCAGCTTCCCTGTCGATGGAGCCGCTCAGCAGCTTCTCGTTGACATACTCGAAGCCCAGACGGGCCACGGTGTCAGCGAACCGCTCGCCGGAGATGCCCTCGTCACGGAACAGCAGGATTGCCTTCTCGATCGTATCCATGACCTCCTCCTCGGTGGTGAAGAGCTTGGTCAGGGCGATGCCGTGGGCAACCTTCTTGCCCCAGCGGCCGCCGATGAGGATCTTGTAGCCCTCCTGATACTCCTCCAGCGCACCGAAGGGGCACTTGCCCTTGCAGCGGCCGCAGTTGTTGCACTCGTTGGCGTCGATGTGGATCTTGCCGTCCACCATCTTGGCGGTCTTGATGGGGCAGGCTTTCTCCACCTGGCAGATCTTACAGCCGCGGCACTTGGAGAAATCCACCATGGGAACTCTCTGGCCTACGATGCCCAGATCGTTCAGGTCGGGCTTGACGCAGTTGTTGGGACAGCCGCCCACCGCGATCTTGAACTTATGGGGCAGGGTCACGCCGTGGTAGCCAATGTAGAATTTCTCGTGGATCTTCTCGGCCAGACCGAAGGTGTCGATGAGGCCGTACTGGCAGGTGGTACCCTTACAGGAGACCACGGGCCGGACCAGGGAGCCGGTGCCGCCGGTGAGCAGGCCGTGCTCGCCCACAAAGTCGATGAGGGGCTGGATGTTCTCGTGCTTGACACCCTGGATCTCCAGCGTCAGACGGGTGGTCATGGTTACCTCGCCGGAGCCGAACCGATCGGCAGCCTCCGCAACCACCCGATGCTCCTCGGAAGTGATCTTACCGTTGCGGGTGATAATACGCACATTGAACACATCGGGGAACCGCTTGTCCTGCAGGCAGCCCAGCGCCTTGACCCGCTTGATCTCCTCGGGAGGCAGCTTGCCGCCTTCAAAGGTGACCTTCACATTGTTCACGAACAGGCCGCCTTCCAGCGCCCGGGTAGCCGTGTAGCCGAAGGACTTCAGGCGATTCTGCAGGAAGTAGCCCCGCTTGCCCTTGGCGCAGACCAGCAGCAGCTTCTCGTCCTTTGCAATCCCCTCGATGGGACCGGTGACCTTACTGAGATCAACCCACTTTGCGCCGGGAATGGCGGGGGCGGGGCTGACATCTATGACCTTGTAGCCCTTGGCCTTGCCGGCCAGGTACTCGGCAGGAGTCATGCTCTCGTACTCGCCGGAGAGCTTGTTTTCCAGAATGTAGCAGGCCTGAACGAAGGGATGGATGGCGGTGGAGAAAGGAGGTGCGTATGCAAAATCCAGGGTGTCGAAGTCCTCGATTCTGGCGCCCATGGCGATGCCGGTGACGGCGATATCCACCATCTTATCCACGCTGCCGCCGCCCAGCACCTGAATGCCCAGCAGCTTGTGGCTTTCCCTGTCCGCAATCAGCTTGGTCACAAAGGTGGACGCATCGGGATAGTAGTGGGCCTTGTCGTCGGTGACGCAGGTAACGGTGATGACGTCATAGCCGGCAGAGTTGGCCTGCTCCTCGGTAAGGCCGGTACGGCCTGCGTTCAGCCCCTCCGCCAGCTTGACCACGCCGGTGCCCATGCAGCCGCCGTAGGAAGCGTCCGCACCGGTCAGGTTCTTGGCCAGCACACGGCCGGTAATGTTGGCGGTGGAGCCCATGGAGGACCACTGGCCCTTGCCGGTAATCCGGTTGTACACCTGGGCGCAGTCGCCTACGGCGTAAATGTCATTGAGATTGGTTCTCTGGTACTTGTCCACGACGATGGTGCCCTTGACCATCTCAATGCCGGAATCATTCAGGAATGCAGTGGCGGGACGAACACCGATGGCCAGCACCACCACATCGGCCTCGAAGCCGCCCACACCGGTGCGGATACCGGTGGCCTTATCGCTGCCCAGCACGGCCTCCAGGCCGGCACCGGTCACGATGCGGATGCCCTTCGCCTGAAGCTGACGGCGGATATAATCGGCTACTTCCGCGTCAAACAGGTTGGGCATGACCTGAGAAGCCATATCCACAACGGTGACCTTCAGGCCCTTGGCAAGCAGGTTCTCGGCAATTTCCAGACCGATGAAGCCGCCGCCCACAACCACGGCGCTGCGGCACTTGTTCTCGTCCACATAAGCCCGCAGTCCAATGGCATCATCGGGGGTACGCATGGTGAACACGCCGGGCAGGGTGACACCGGCAACGTTGGGAACAAAGGGCACGGCGCCGGTAGCGATGACCAGCTTGTCATAGCGCACAACCTCGCCGTTGGCAAAGGTCACGGTCTTGGCGGAGGCATCCACCGAGGTTGCCTCCATCTCGGTCTTGACCTCCACACCGGTCAGGCCCATGTACTTGGCGGGGGTGTTGACGATCAGCGCATCCCGGGTCTCGATGCTGCCGCCCACATAGTAGGGCAGGCCGCAGCCGGCATAGGAAATGTCCTTGCTCTTGGTGTAGACGGTGACCTTGGCGCTGCGGTCCTGACGCATCAGCTTGGCAGCCGTCTTGGTACCGGCGGCAACGCCGCCAATGACAACAATGTTCATATGCTTGACTCCTTTATGTAATGAATTTCAAAATTGACTTATCCGATATACCCTGCGAACAGGAAGATCGCCGCCATGGCGAAGGCAATTTCTTCTTCCTTGGCCTTGATGATCCGGCTCAGGGTGGCAATGGCGGTGCCGCCGCAGATGCAGGTGCCGCCGCCTACAAGAACGGAGGTGTTTTCCGTGACACCCAGCTTCCAGCCTGCAAGAATGGCAAGGGCTTTGCCCCATTTCACGCCACTCTTGGTTTCGCTCATGGTTACTCCTCCGGATATTCTGTTTTCTGTTTTCGATAAAGTATTATTTTATCGATTGCTACTTGATTATAGCATAAGGTTTATGATAAAATCAACTTAAATAAGCCTAATAATATGATAAAACTATTTTATTGAGGAGGCCGCTATGCTGGACCATCGCATCCACACCTTTTTGCTGCTCTGCAAGGTAATGAATTTCCGGAAAACCGCGGATTTCCTGGGTATTACCCAGCCCGCTGTCACCCAGCAGATCCACTCTCTGGAGAATCAATATGGGCAGAAGCTGTTTGTATACGAAAACCGTCGTCTGGTAAAAACCGATGCGGCAGCCGTGCTGGAACAATATGCCCGTGCGGCAAAACTGCAGGAGCAGGACCTTCGGGAAAAGCTGGAAAACAACCCCATCCACAGTCTCCGGGTAGGCGCCACCAAAACCATCGGCGACTACTATCTGAAAGGAGACATTCACCGTTATTTGCAAAGCCCGGACAACGCTCTGACCCTGCTGGTGGACAACACCGAGCGCCTTCTGCGGCTTTTAGAGGGAAACGAGCTGGATTTCGCCGCGGTGGAAGGGTTCTTCGACAAAACACGCTTTGACAGCATCCTCCTGCGCCGGGAGCCCTTCGTGGGCATCTGCCGGAAGGATCACCCCTTCGCCGGACGGGAGGTGACCATGGAGGAACTGCTGAAGGAAACCATCATCCACCGGGAGGCAGGCTCCGGCACCCGTGCCATTTTGGAGCAGGAGCTGCGGGGCTACAACGAGTCTCTGCAGCGGTTCCGTCGGCACATCTGCATTTCCAGCTTCCATATCATCCTGGATCTTGTGAAGCAGGGCTTCGGCGTGTCCTTTGTGTATAACATCCTTGCCGATTCCGACCCGGGCCTGGCAAAGTTCTCGATCCGGGGAGAATCCGTGGTCCGGGAATTCAACATTGTTTACCTGAAATACGCCGATATCCGCGAAAAGATCCGCTGGTTTTTCGGGCCGGAACGGTTTTCGGGGGAGCATCGTTAGGCTCCGGCGCATTCATGCCGATTCTAAAGATGCCCTTTCCGTGACCGTAGTCACGGGTCAGGTCGGTAATACGGATCACACGCATGGATGCGCCTCCTTTGACCGATTTGGCTTGACGATCACTTACCGTTCTGTTCTATCGGATTGCCCCGTCTTTTCAAGGGGCAAATGTTTTTTTGCAAACGGATTGACAATTATCAATCTATCGCATATAATATCGATAAACTTCAATAGGAGGTGTGCCATGGACGAACGAAAAACCGCGTTGATGTTCAAAGCGTTCTGCGATGAAAACCGCATCCGCATCCTGAAGCTGCTTTGCACCGGAGAAAAGTGCGCCTGCCGTCTGCTGGAGGAAATGAGTATCAGCCAGCCTACCCTGTCCCATCACATGAAGATCCTCTGTGATTCCGGCATCGTCACAGGCCGCAGGGAGGGCAAGTGGATGCGCTACCGCATCTGTCCGGAGGGCGTAGAGACTGCCCGGGCGTTTCTGACTGGCCTGACTGCTGCGGATCCTGCCTGTGAAAGCAAGTCATCCTGCAGATCGTAATCCCTGTTCCGGCACGGCGCTTCATCCGCACCCGGTATCGAAATCTGGCTATCTGACAATCTGAAAGGGACGAATTCATGCAAATTCTGAAATCCATCTGGGACTTCTTCCAGAATGAAGTTCTGGGTATGAAGTGGCTGAATGCCGTCATCGGCAAAGGGCTGTCTGCCCTGGGGCTGGATACGGCATCCCGCTGGGGAGGGAGTATCCGGTTTTTCCTCTATGATGTGATCAAAATCACGGTGCTGCTGTGCTTCCTGATTTTCGTGATCTCCTGCATCCAGAGCTATTTCCCGCCGGAGCGGAGCAAGCGGATCCTGGGAAGATTCCGGGGAATCTGGGCGAATATCGTTGCCGCCCTGCTGGGTACGGTGACCCCTTTCTGCTCCTGCTCCTCCATCCCGCTGTTTATCGGCTTTACCAGCGCCGGGCTGCCCCTGGGGGTGACCTTCTCTTTCCTGATTTCCTCCCCCATGGTGGATTTGGGAAGCCTGGTGCTGCTGACGAGCATCTTCGGGGCGAAGGTCGCCGTGATTTATGTAGTTCTCGGTCTGGCGATTGCCGTTGCCGGCGGTACGCTGATCGAGAAACTGCACATGGAAAACCATGTAGCGGAATTCATCCGCAGAGCCAAGGGCGGTGTGGGCATTGAAGCGCCGAACCTGACAATCAAAGACCGGCTGGTGTATGCAAAAGAGCAGGTGGCGGGCACCTTCCAAAAGGTGTTTCCCTACATCCTCATTGGTGTGGGCATCGGCGCGGTGATTCACAACTGGATTCCGGAAACCTGGATTCAGAGCATTCTGGGAAGCCGAAATCCCCTGGGTGTGATCCTGGCTGTTCTGGTGGGCGTGCCCATGTACGCCGACATTTTCGGCACCATCCCCGTTGCGGAGGCTTTGCTTGCCAAGGGTGCCCAGTTGGGAACCATCCTCAGCTTCATGATGGCGGTGACCACCCTGAGCCTGCCTTCCATCATCATGCTGCGCAAGGCCGTCAAGCCCAGGCTGCTGGGTTTGTTCATTGCGATCTGCACCCTGGGCATCGTGATCGTGGGATATTTCTTTAATGCGATTCAATATTTCCTTGTCTGATTGGAGAAATGAAAACTCGCAAAAAATGGTACCCTGTTATTGACATTCTGAGCGGTATGGAATGCGGAAGCTGCGTCAGCAAATGCTCCCACGGTGTCTGCGACAAAGAGAGATTCCCCGTCCCCGTTGTGGTATATCCTGATGGCTGCGTGGATCACTGCCACGGCTGCGGCAATCTGTGCCCTCAGGGAGCCATCCCCTATGTGGGAGAGGACACCGGCTGGACGCCCCCAAACGGGAAACCTGCAGCAGTATCCGGCTGCTGCGGAACAAAATGAGATGATCTGTTTCGGAGGAAAAACTATGTCACTGTTCCATTTTGGAAAGAAAAAGGAAGAAAAGAAGTCTCCCGCCTGCTGCTGCGGCTCTGAACCCAAGGCAGAAGAAAACACCTGCTGCGGCTCCGCTTCCAAGGAGAACGCATCCGGTTGCTGCTGCGGCGCTCCCGTGGAGGGCATCTGCTGCATCAAGGTCCTTGGGGCCGGCTGCAAATCCTGCCACGAGCAGTATGAGAACGCGAAAGCCGCTGCGGCATCTCTGGGACTGAACATTGAGGTGGAATACATCACCGACATGGAAAAGGTCATGGAATACGGCGTCATGTCCATGCCTGCCATCGTGGTCAACGATCAGGTCGTCTCCATGGGCAAGGTGCTGAAGGCCGCCGATGTGGAGAAGCTGCTGCGCAAGCTGGGGTAACTGTATGCAAAAGGTTGCATTCATCTGTGTCCACAATTCCTGCCGCAGCCAGATCGCGGAAGCCCTGGGGCGGCATCTGGCGGCAGATGTATTTCAAAGCTATTCCGCAGGGACGGAACAGAAAGACCATATCAATCCGGACGCCGTGCGTCTGCTAAAGCAGACGCATCACATCGATATGGAGGCGGAGGGACAGCACAGCAAGCTCCTGTCCGACCTGCCGACTGTGGATGTGGTGATCACCATGGGCTGTAACGTCCAGTGCCCCTCCCTGCCCTGTCAATGTCGGGAGGATTGGGGCCTGGAGGATCCCACCGGAAAGAGCGACGAAGCGTTCCTGGAAACCATCCGGCAGATCGAAGAAAAGGTCCTCGGTTTGAAGGCAAGGCTATGCTCCAAATAAACCACAGGCTGTTCTTTTACCCCTTAGACACAACAGAAAACTGCCACGGAAGGAAAAATGAGGACTGCTGCAAAACTTACGTTTTGCAACAGTCCCTTTCTGATAGACAGGCATTGGAAATACAAATTCCTTACCTGCCAAAAATCTGCAATGAAAAGCGTGACCAAGGTTCTTAATAACTGGTTTGTGCAGATTGATTATGCTTTATAGATCTGCTGAGTACCATTGATGGCCTCTGCTAAATATACATTGCTCCAGCGTCTTGCGCCTTCTTTATCCCGGTTCAGCAGATGGCGATACAATTCTTCCACATTGCTGTGAAGTGCTGCGACACCGTATTTCTTGCAGAAGCGGATCCAAAGGGATATACATGGTACTTTGAAGGAGGTATAAATCAAGGGCAGGATGTGGTTG
>JAQXVF010000058.1 GCA_029224785.1 Bacillota bacterium | reverse complement strand
CGGTGACAGCCGCCTGCGGGCGGTCCGGTCGCGGCTCTGACAGTCCACCGGACTGTCATTCACTCCCGCGACTGCGCTTCGCTTACCCTTTACACAAGGGGGCCTGAATGCGCACCGAACCCCGCATCTGCGGTGGTGGGGTACCACACGCAAGTGAAAGAGAATTCGATGAGCCGATAGGCTCGGCTGGTAAAAAGCCCTAAGGGGGCAAGTGCAAACCACCGGCACGGTGGTTATGATTTACGACCACCCGGCCTTCCTTCGGGAAGGCGCTTTTTTTCCGGAAGTGATTGCAAAGGGGCCGGAAAGATGGTATAATTGGTAAGATATACGGATAACGGAGGCATTTCATGAACACCCTGCTTCACATCTGCTGCGCCCCCTGCGCCAACCAGTGCATCGATGTACTGCGGGCCGACGGCTTCGGGGTCACCGGCTTCTGGTACAACCCCAACATCCACCCCTTCACCGAATACCGCTCCCGGCGGAACTGCCTGCGGGACTATGCCCAGAGCATCGGCCTGCCCCTCCTGGAGAAAAACGACTACGGCCTCCGGCCCTTCGTCCGGGCGGTGGCCCCGGATATTGCCGGCCGGTGCGTCAAATGCTACGAGATGCGGCTGTACGAGACGGCGCGGCAGGCAAAAGAGGGGGGCTTCGACAGCTTTACCTCCTCCCTGTTCATCAGCCCCTATCAGAACCACGAGCTGATGCGCCGGGTGGCGGAGCAGGCTGCCGCGGAGTACGGCGTGGGATTCCTCTACCGGGACTTCCGGCCCTATTTCCGTGCCGGTCAGGAAAAGGCCCGGGAGCTGGGCTTTTATCTGCAGAAATACTGCGGCTGCGTCTTTTCCGAGGAAGAGCGGTACCTGAAGGCCAGCAAAATCATTCCCTAAGGAGAGCGTATGAGTCATTTGGAATTTGCCGTCCCCTGCCTGTTCGGGCTGGAGGGCCTCACCGGCGACGAGCTTCGCCGGATGGGCGCGGAGAACGTCCGGGTGGAAAACGGCCGGGTGCTGTTTTCCGGGGACGAGACTGCCCTTGTCAAAGCCAACCTGTGGCTGCGCACCGGCGAGCGGGTGCTGCTGGTGCTGGCGGATTTCCCCGCAACCACCTTCGAAGAGCTGTTCCGGGGGGTGTATGCCGCCCCGCTGGAGAACGTGATCCCCAAAGACGGCGCCTTCCCCGTGAAGGGCCACTGCCTGAACAGCCGGCTGATGAGCGTGCCGGACTGCCAGGCCATCATCAAAAAGGCCGCCAGCCGCCGCCTGGGAGAAAAATACGGCCTGAGCTGGCTGCCGGAGACCGGCGAAAAGTTCCAGCTTCAGTTTTCCCTGATGAACGACCGGGCGGTGCTGTACCTGGACACCTCCGGCCCCGGCCTGCACAAGCGGGGCTACCGGGCCGTGGGCAACGACGCGCCCCTGCGGGAGACCCTAGCTGCCGCCATGGTGATCCTGACCCGCTACCGGGGCCGGGAATTCTTCTGGGATCCCTTCTGCGGCTCCGGCACCATCCCCATCGAGGCCGCCCTCATCGCCAGGAACCGGGCACCGGGCCTTTCCCGCCGGTTCGCCGCCGAGTCCTTTCCCTGGATCCCCGGGGATCTGTGGGAGCAGGCCCGCACCGAGGCAAAGGACCGGGAGTTCCACGGCCGCTACCGGATCTTAGGCTCCGACAACGACCCCAAGGCCGTATCCCTGTCCATGGCCAACGCCCGGAAGGCCGGAGTCGCCGGACTCATCGAGTTCCGGGACGGAGACGCTACCAAAATGAGCCTGCCCTCCGATGCCGGCATTCTGGTGTGCAACCCGCCCTACGGCCAGCGGATGATGGAGCAGCAGAGCGCCCAGCGGCTGTATGCCGCCCTGGGACGGCACCTGCGGTACGCCGACGGGTGGAAAAAGTATGTAATCACCTCCGAGCCGGAGTTCGAGCACTACTTCGGCCGCCGGGCAGACAAAAAGCGGAAGCTGTACAACGGCATGATCCGCTGCGACTACTATATGTTTACCGGGGACGGTAAGCCCCGGAAGTAAGAGGCAGAAAGGAGGACGTCCCGTGTGCCGTCCATCCGACGCCATCGGCGTCTTTGATTCCGGCCTGGGTGGCATTTCGGTGCTGCGGCAGCTCCGCACCCGGATGCCCCGGGAGCGGTTTGTGTACTTCGGGGACTGCGCCAACGCCCCCTACGGGGTGCGGCCCCGGCAGGAAGTGGCGGAGCTGACCATGCGCGCCTGCCGTGCTCTGCTGGACACTCCGGTGAAGGCACTGGTGGTGGCCTGCAACACCGCCACCGCCGCCGCCATCGATTCTCTGCGGCAGGAATTTCCCCACCGGATCATCGTGGGCATCGAACCGGCCCTGAAGCTGGCTGCCGACCGGCATCCCGGCGGCACCATTGCCGTGATGGCCACGCCTCTGACCCTGGAGCAGCCCAAATTTCAGCACCTGCAGCAGCACCTTTCCGGCTCCTGCACGGTCATCGACCTGCCGGTGGCCGGCCTTGTGGAGCTGGTGGAGTCCGGCAGGGCCAACAGCCCCCAGGCTGCCGAACTGCTGGAGCCTCTGCTGAGTCCCTACCGGGGCAGACTGGACGCCCTGGTGCTGGGCTGCACCCACTATCCCTTCGCCGCCGAAACCATCTCCCGGATCCTGGGGCCTTCCACGGATCTGCTGGACGGCGGTGCCGGCACCGCCCGGGAGACCTTCCGGCGGCTGGAAGCGCAGGGACTTTTGAACAAAGAAGGAGAGGGCAGTGTCTGTTTCCGCTTCAGCGGCAGCAGCCGGCTCCCCTATGAACTGGCAGATTCCCTTCTGCAGGCGGACATTCCTGCACATCTGTGATTTTGGGAGGATTCCTATGAGCGAGTATCTGGTGATCGGCATTGCCGGGGGCAGCGGCTCCGGCAAAACCACCCTGATGAACAACCTGATCTCCTTTTTCGGAGAGGATGTCACCGTCATCAGCCACGACAACTACTACAAGCGCCACGACGAGCTGACCTACCAGCAGCGCTGCGGCCTGAACTACGACGAGCCGGCTGCCTTCGACACGGATCTGCTCATCCAGCAGCTGACCCAGCTTCGAAACGGTCAGGCCATCGACTGCCCGGTGTATGATTTCACCGTCCATAACCGCAGCGACAAAACCGTCCATATCGTCCCCCGGAAGGTCATCATTGTGGAGGGCATCCTGATCTTCGAAAACGCCGCCCTGCGGGACCTGATGGACATCAAGATCTTTGTGGACACCGATGCGGACATCCGCCTGTGCCGCCGGGTGAAGCGGGACGTGAACAAGCGGGGCCGCTCCCTGGAGTCCGTGCTGGAGCAGTACCAGAATACGGTCAAGCCCATGCACGAAAAGTATGTGGAGCCCAGCAAGAAATACGCCCATCTGGTGGTTCTGGAGGGCGGAAAGAATCAGGTGGCTCTGAACATGATCCAGAACCGGATCCAGCGCCACCTGGAGGAGAATGCCCATGCCGGAAAGTCTGATCTTTGATATCGACGGGACCCTGTGGGATTCCACCGCTCTGGTGGCCCGGGGCTACAACGCCCAGCTTCGGGACGAGGGTCTGGAGGACCACTTTGTCACGCCGGAGGACCTGAAGGGGCTGTTCGGCCGCACCATGACGGAAATTGCCGACGTGCTGTTCTCCCACATTCCCGTTCCGGAGCGCTACCGCCTCATGGAGCGGTGCATGGCCCGGGAGGAGGCCTTCCTCCGCGGCGATCCCTGCCGGATGGGCTACCCCGGAGTGAAGGAAACGCTGACGGCCCTGTCCGGAAGACACCGGCTGTTCATCGTCAGCAACAGCCAGAAGGGATACCCGGAGCTGGTGGTGGAGAAGCTGGGCCTGCAGGGGCTGTTTACCGACCACCTGTGCTTCGGAGACACCGGCAAAAGCAAGGGAGAGACCATCCGCCGGCTGATGGAGAAAAACGGCATCTCCGATGCCGTGTACATCGGAGATACCCAGGGAGATCTGGAGGCCAGCGTGTATGCCGGCATTCCCTTTGTGTTCTGCCGGTTCGGCTTCGGCAGTCCGGAGCGGTATGATGCCGCGATCTCCGGGTTTTCCCAGCTTACAACACTATTTTAGAGAAGAAAAGGAGTTTCCACATGATCATCTGCCCCTTTGACCAGCTTGGACGCTATGCGCCCATCATCCCCGGCCTGCAGGAGGCCATCGACTGCGTCAGAAGCCTGCCCAATCTGGAGCCTGCCACCTATCCTCTGTCCTGCGGCAGAGTCACCGTCCAGCCGGAAACCGACACCAAGCCCCTGGAGCCCAACCGTCTGGAGACCCATCGGGAGTATTTAGACATCCAGTTGGTGGTGAAAGGCCGGGAGATCCTGGTCTGGGCCCCCGCCGGCGCCGTCACCTGTGCCGTGCCCTATAACCCCCAAACGGACATGACCATGAACGACGGTCCCGTGGATCTGCACGAGATCCGGGAGGGCTGCTGCTCCGTGCTGTTCCCGGAGGATGCCCACTACTCCGTCCGCCACGTGACCACCCCCACCCGCTGCCAGAAGATCCTGATCAAGCTGAAAATATGAGTATCGGACTGAGTGCATTTTGTCTGCAATGCCACCTGCGCCGGAGCCTGGACACCGCCCGGAGCCTGGGCAGCGAGCAGACGGCCACCGCCTTTGCCCGGGAGCTGATGAAGCTCTACCTGGCTGCGCCGGAGGATGCCAGCGCCCCCTGGTTTTCCGCGGATACGGCCCGGCTGTTCCACGAATTCTACGGTCTGGACCTGGACCGGTTCCGGGAGGAAAAGCGCCTGAGCAACGAGTTTGTCCTGTCCGCCCTGCCGGAGATCCAACGCCGGGTGGAGCAGGCCGACGATCCGGTGTACGCCGCCCTGCAGTATGCCGTGCTGGGCAATTATATCGACTATTCCGCCCTGGAAGGGGAGGTCTCCATGGAGACCTTCGGAAAGATGCTTTCCGAAGGGGAGCTGCTTTCCCTGGACCGGGAGAATTACCGTGCCCTGTGCCGGGACCTTTCCGCCGGAGGAAAGCTGCTGTACCTGACGGACAATGCCGGGGAGATCGGCTTTGACCGGGTGCTGGCCCAGCAGATCCACCGGCGCTACCCCCAGGTGGACATCACCTTCTGCGTCCGGGGCGGCCCCGCCCTCAACGACGCCACCCGGGAGGATGCTGCGGCGGTGGGGATCCCCTTCCCGGTCATCGACAGCGGCGCACCCATCTCCGGCACGGTGCCGGAGCGGCTGGGGCAGGAGGCCCGGGAGGCCTTTTCCTCCGCCGATGTGATCCTTGCCAAGGGCCAGGGCAACGCCGAAACCCTGCTGGGCTGCGGAAAAAATGTGTACTACGCCTTCCTCATCAAGTGCGTCTGGTTCCGGCATCTTTTCGGCAAGGAGAAGTTCACCCCCATGCTGCTGCGGGACTGCCAGTGGCTTTCGGCAAAATAAATAAAATTCCCGCTTTTTTGAACTTAATAAAAACTTAAAATTTATGCACTTTTTTTCTTCACAATTGCATGGTAAGATAGAGGCAAACGATGGATTTTATCTTTCTTCATTTTTTCCTCTCCTCTTTTGTTGCAAAATCCCCGGAGTCACCCTCCGGGGGATTTTGTTTTTTCCGGCAGAAAAAGCATACTTTTCCTCCCCCGGGGCAAACTGCCCGAAAAGGAGGAAGAGTATGCTTCTTGTCTATCTTCGCACCATTCTGCTCTACCTCTTCCTGATCCTGGCGGTGCGCATCATGGGAAAGCGTCAGGTGGGGGAGATGGAGCCGGCGGAATTCGTGGTCACCATGCTGGTGGCCAACCTGGCCGCCATCCCCATGCAGGACGGGGGCATCCCCCTGTTTTCCGGGCTGATCCCCATTTTCACCGTGCTGGCGGTGGAGGTGCTGCTGTCCTATCTGTCCATCCGCTCCATCCGGTTCCGGAAGCTGCTGTGCGGAAAGCCGGTGATCCTCATCGAAAACGGCCGGATCCTGCAAAAGGAGCTGACCCGGACCCGGATCTCCCAGGACGAGCTGATCTGCCACCTGCGCTCCTCCGGAGTGCTGGATATCCGCAGCGTTCAGTTTGCCATTTTGGAGACCAACGGAAAGGTCTCCGTGTTTCCCTTTCCCAAGGATCAGCCCGCCACCGCTAAGGACGCCGGCATTCCGGCAAAGGCCCGGCACCTGCCCATCACCCTGATCAGCGACGGCAGGCTCCTGTCGGACAATCTGGCCCGCTCCGGCAAGGACCGGGCCTGGCTGGACCGGACCCTTCGGGAAAAAGGGGCGGACATGGCCGGCACCTGGATGCTCAGCGTGGACGACGGCGGTACGGTGGTCTTTGTGCCCCGGGAGGACAGCCTATGAAACGAATGTGGGTTGGACTCTGCCTGCTGCTGGTGCTGCTTATGCTGGGCATCACCGCCTCCATCCTCATGCCCGCCCTTCATCTGCCCGTGGCGGAGGATCTGCACCGGGCCTCCCGGTGCGCCCTCAGCGGAGATACCCGGCAGGCCGTCTCCGCCTTCCGCTCCGCCCGGCAGCAGTGGGAGAAGTACCGGGATATCACCGCCTCGGTCTGCGACCACCAGCCCCAGGACGACATGGATGCCCTCTTTGCCGAAATCGCCTTTCGTGCGGAGGCCGGACAGTGGGCCGAATTCGGCGCCGGCTGTGCCCGTCTGGCCGTCATGGCCGAGGACATGGCCAAGCTCCACGGCATCAGCCTTCCCCAGATCCTGTAGTGCCTGCGCTGAGGGCCACGATCCCCTCCGCCAGCAGCTCCGCCGCCCGGAGGGCCTGGGCACGGGTGTTTCCGGCGGTGCCCACCTCCACCAGCAGGGTGCCGGGCCACAGATCCTGGTTAAACCGGCTGGCCGAAAGCTGCAGCGGACGGCACAGGCCCGGCCAGGACCGCTCCAGCAGGGCCTGGAGCTTCAGGGCAAGGCTCAGGTTCTGCTCCCAGTAGGGGTGCTCCCCGCCTCCGGCGTCGCTGCCCATGACGAACATCAGGCAGGCGGACTCCGTATCCCCTGTCATGCAGGTGGTGACCACCTGCTGCCCGTCCCGCTCCGCCGCGTCCCGGTGCAGATCCAGCACCAGCCGGATGGTGGGGTACTGTGCCAGATATTCCTCCATGGAGGCCCGGGCATCCTCATAGGCATCGTCGTAGGAAGCGGCATCGTGAAGGCTCCGGTCATGGATCACCCGGATGCCCCTTTCTTCCAGCAGCTCCGCCACCCGATCCCCGATGGCCACCATATTGTACCGGACATCGGAGGTGCGGTAAGGGGAGGACTCCCGGTAGTCCTCCCCTTCTTTTTCGTAGCTCTCCGAGGTGTGGGTGTGGAGGATCAGCACCGCCGGCTCCCCGTCCGCCAGATCCCATTCCAGCTCCCGGGTCACCATGGCCTCCACGTCCGGCTCCAGATCGCAGAAGCTTGCCACCTCCACCGCCTCCGCATCCCGGGATGTCAGCACCGCCGGTTGGCTTTTCTGCGGCACGGCAGCGGTCTCCGGCGGGGAAGCAGAGGGGGCCTCTCCCGTCTCCTCCGACGGTTCCGGCTTTACCACCCTGCCGGTCTCCAGATACATAAACGCCGCCACGGCAGAAGGGCTGTTCAGCCCCTGCACCAGCCGCCCAGGCAGGCCGCCGGACCAGCAAAGCCGTACCGCCAGGGCAAACATCACCGCCCAGGCACACACCCGGATACACCACTTGTCCTCTTCCATGGAACCCTCCAAAAGTTTTCAGCGTGTCAATTCCCTGACACGCTGATTGTTTCCCGATTTCTCTCTTTTGGCTTGTTCCACAGGCTGTTTATTTCCCTGTGGAGATCTCCGGCTTCTTCCACCTGGGGCGGGAGCGCAGCTCCACCCGCAGATCCCGGAAAAATTCCGACAGCAGCGCCCCGGCCTGATCCGCCAGAACGCCCTTTTCCACCTGGGGATGGTGGTTGAAGTCCATGGAAAACAGGTCGCACACCGATCCGCAGACGCCGCATTTGGGATCCGACGCCCCAAAAACCACCCGGGGGATCCGGGCGTTGACAATGGCCCCGGCGCACATGGGGCACGGCTCCAGGGTCACATACAAGGTGCAGTCCCACAGCCGCCAGCCTTCCAGTTCTTCGCAGGCGGCGGCAATGGCCTCCAGCTCAGCATGGCACAGGGCGTTTCTCTGCTGCTCCCGGCGGTTGGAGCCCTCTCCCACGATCCGGTCTCCCCGGACGATGACGCAGCCCACCGGCACTTCCCCCCGGTCCGCCGCCTGCCGGGCCAGCTCCAGCGCCCGGGCCATATAGGTTTCATCCGTCACGGCCATCCCTCCTTTTCTCCCATGATAGCGGAGAAAAGGAGGTTCGTCAACCCTCCATCAGCACCGCCGCCACCAGCACCGCCAGCTCCTCCCGGCTCAGCACCGGTTTTTTCCGCCTGTCCCTGTCTGCCAGCACCTGAGCGCACAGTTTCCGCAGATCCTCCGGATGGCTGCCGGTGAGCAGATAATCCGTGGTCACGGAAAACAGCTTCGCCAGCTCCACCAGCGTGTCCAACGCCGGCTCCCTGCGTCCCTGCTCATACATTCCCACCGTACTGGGACTGACGCCCAGCTTCTTCGCCAGCTCCGCCTGGGACATTCCCGTGTCCCTGCGCAGAGCGGCGATCCGCTCCCCCAGCATATTCTCTTCCTCCTTAATGGTTTCTGCACAGATCGTAGCACAAACCCGGAAAAAAACTTGGGGAATTCTGTAACCTACACGTTTCGCGTTGTTTCCCACGGCGCGTGTAGTACACTGTTTTCAGCAGGTTCCCGGAGAAAACCACGTTTTTCCGCGAACGCAAATCGATCAATTGACGGAGGAATGCGAAATGGCTCGAATCAGGGTGGAATCGGTGCTTTTTTCCGATCCACAGCAGGCGCCGCCTACGGGTTTCTGCCCAATTTGCGGCAGAGAGGTCTATGACGGACGGCGTTTTTGCACGGAATGCAGGGAGGTGGTGCCATGACTCTGGCGGAAATCAGCGTCGGTTATCGACTTTCTGCTGCGAAAATTTCTTCCCGGCTCTCCCAGCTTCGGAAGGCTCTGAAAACCGCGGAGGACCCAGAGGAAATCTGGCACATCCGCCGGGAAATCGCGGAGCTGACCCCGGTGCTGACCCAGCTCAACGAGCTGGCGGAGCTGACGGAGCACTACTACGAAAGGGGGTACTACCGGAATGAAAAATATTGTTTTTGACGGCTACCAGGGCCTCCGCCTGCCCCGGGAGGTCCAGCTCCGCAGGGTGAAAAGGGTCATCGAAAACGAGCTGTCCCCCCTGCAGCGGGAGACCCTGATGGCCTACTACTTTCAGCGGGAGACCATCCCCCAGATCGCCCTGCGCCGGGGCGTCAACAAGAGCACCGTGTGCCGCACCCTCCAGCGGGCGGAGCGGAAGCTGCAGCAATACCTGAAGTATTGACCTTTACTTTTCCGGGGAAATCTGGTATGCTATCCCAAAATGCGGATGGAACGGAGGAATTTCCGTGGAAAACTATTTTCAGCCCCAAATGCCCCGGCAGAAGGTGGATGCCATCTCCAACCTGGGCCTTGCCCACATGGGAGACTGCGTGTACGAGCTTCTGTGCCGCAGCTATCTGTGCCAGAGGGGCGACGTGAATGTAAAGGATCTTCACAGGGACACCGTGGAGCTGGTCCGGGCCTCTGCCCAGGCGAAATTTGCCGACAGTCTGCTGCCCCTGCTCAGCGAGCAGGAGCTGAGCTGGTACCGCCGGGGGAAAAACTCCCATGTTCACGCTGTGCCCAAGTCCGCCACTCCGGCAGATTACGCCAAGGCCACCGGCGTGGAGGCCCTGTTCGGCGCCCTGTTCCTTTCCGGACAGGCTCAGCGGGCAAACGAGCTGTTCGGACAGGTCATGGAGGTACTGTATGGCATTTGACGCATTTTTTCTCTCGGCAGTGCTGTCGGAAATCCGGGAAAAAGCCCTGGGCGCCCGGGTGGAGAAGATCCATCAGCCCGGCCGGGATACGCTGATCCTGCTGCTCAAGTGCACCTCCGGCCGGGAAAAGCTGCTGATCGCCGCAAATCCCGCCTCCCCCCGGATCCATTTCACCGGGGAAAGCCCGGAAAACCCGGCGGAGCCGCCCATGTTCTGTATGCTGCTGCGCAAGCACCTTTCCGGCGCCCGGCTGACGGAGATCCGGCAGCCGTCCATGGAGCGGATCGCGGAATTCTCCTTTGATGCCGTGGACGAAATGGGCTTTCCTGTCCGGAAGCGGCTGCTGGTGGAGCTGATGGGCAGGACCTGCAACGTGTACCTGCTGGACGACAGCGGACGGATCATCGACTGCCTGCGCCGCATCGGTCTGGACGACTCCGCCCGGCGGCAGGCGCTGCCCGGGCTGTACTATCAGGAGCCGGAAAAGCTGGAAAAATCCGATCCCTCCCGGATGGAGGAGCCGGATTTCCGGGCGCTGCTCCGGGAGCCGGGGCCGGATCTGCTGGCTGACCGGCTGATGGGCCGTCTGGGCGGTCTTTCCCCCCTGGTGTGCCGGGAGGCGGCCCTGTTTTCCGCCGGCAGTGTGGATGCCCGGCTGGATGGGCTGGACCCCGCCTCCACAGGGGAGAAGCTGTATCTGTTTTTCCGGGAGCACCTGACCCACGGGGCTCCGTACTACTATGCCCTGCCCGACGGCACCCCCAAGGCCTACGCCTTCTGCCCCATTGCCCAATACGGAAGCTGCCGCACCGCCCCTTCCTTTTCCGCCCTGCTGGACCTGTGCTGCGGCGTCCGGGACCGGAAGGATGCCATCCGGCAGAAAGGGCAGGTTCTGCGCAAAACCCTGCAGAATCTGCTGCAGCGGACCCGGAAAAAGCTGGCCATCCAGGAAAAGGAGCTGGCCGGCACCCTGGACCGGGAGCGGACCCGGCAGCTTGGTGACATCGTCACCGCCAACCTCCACCGGATCACCCGGGGGCAGAAAGTGCTGCGGGCTGAGGATTTCTACGACGAGGCCATGACGGAGATCGACATCCCCCTGTCGCCCCTGCTGTCCCCCCAGCAGAATGCCGCCAGGTTCTACAAGGACTACGCCCGGATGAAAAACGCGGAAAAGGAGCTGACCCGGCAGATCGAGCTGGGACAGACGGAGCTGCGCTACCTGCAGAGCGTGCTGGAGGAGTTGGACCGGGCGGACAGCGACCAGGCTCTGGAGGAGATCCGGCAGGAGCTGCAGGCCGGAGGCTATGTCCGGCAGGAGGCGGGGAAGAAAAAAATGCGGGTCAAGCCCACCGCCCCTCTGAAATACCAATCCACCGACGGCTTTTCTATCTATGTGGGCCGGAACAACCGGCAGAATGACGAGCTGACCTTCAAAACCGCCCGGAAGGACGATCTCTGGCTCCATGCCCAGAAGATCCCCGGCAGCCATGTGATCATTGCCTGTGCCGGAGCGCCGGTGCCGGATGACACCATCACCCAGGCTGCCCAGCTTGCCGCCTACCACTCCCAGGGACGCCAGGGGCAGAATGTGCCTGTGGACGTGACCCCGGTGAAGCAGGTGAAAAAGCCCTCCGGCGCCAAGCCCGGCATGGTGGTGTACTACACCTACCGCACCGTCATCGTCAATCCAAAGGACAAAACGGAATAACCCCCTGCCGGGGCCGGCAGAGGGAGAACCCATGTCAGAAACAATCGCTTGCCGAAAGGCGGGTGTCCGTAAAACAGTTTCAGTCCCGGCAGGAATGTCTGCCGGGACTGTTCTTGCATATATTGTAGCCGTATGATATGATGAAACAGACCGATAAACTGGAATTTGACGAACTGTTGAAATCGTGTGTAGGGACACCCGTCCTCGGGTGTCCGCGGACACCGCAGGAGCGGTGTCCCTACGATGTTAGTTGTTAGACTGTGAGACAACTTGAATTTGGCGGCGAGTCGCCGCTGACAATGCGTTACGGACTGCGTCGGTCAAATGAGATTATTTCTCGACCGGTCGCTGGCTCCCGCTCGGCGCATAGAGTTCGACAACTTGAATTTGACGAGGTCTTGGCTCCCCCTTTGGGGGAGCTGGCACGGCCTTGGCCGTAACTGAGAGGGCCCTCTCAGTCACCTTCGGTGACAGCTCTCCCAGAGGGAGAGCCAAGGCATCTGCCTGCAACTGCGCCATAGGTCATAATGGCATAAGAAACGGAGCGCATCTGTACCGATACGCTCCGTTAACTGTCTTACGAGCACCTGCCGAACCCGGCAGGCGATTTTTTTATCTTCCGTCTCCGAAGAAGAACACGGCAAGCATTCCCGGGCCCACATGGGCGCCGGTAAAAGGCTCGTGGGGGCAGAAAATCAGCTCCCCGGGCTTGGCAATGGCGATCAGCCGCTCTGCCAGCGCCTGTGCTTCCTCGGGGCAGTCCCCATGGGAGATGGCCACCCGGCTCTCTCCCGGCCGGACTGCCTTCTCCGCATACCTTTGGACCAGGTAATCCACGGCCTTTTTCCGGCCCCGGGCCTTGTGACAGGCGGTGATATGCCCGGTCTCGTCTCCCCGCAGTATGGGCTTGATGTTCAGCACGCTGCCCAGAGCCGCGGTGGCGGCGCTGATTCTGCCGGTGCCCCGGAGGAATTTCAGATCGTCCACCGTAAAGTATTCACACAGGTTCCTCCGCTCCCGGTCCAGGATCTCTCCGGCTTCCGACGCGGTTTTCCCCTCTTTGCGCAGATCCGCCGCCCGGCAGGCCAGAAGGCCGCTGCCCAGGCCGGCGCCCATGCTGTCCACGATCCGCACCGTCCGGTCCGGAAATTCCTCTTTCAGATCCTCCGCCGCGATGGTGGCCGCCTGGATGGTGCCGCTGATGCCGGAGGACAGCCCCACATACACCACATCCAGCCCCTGCCGCAGCACCGGGCGGAAGTGGGACAGGAAGGTCTCCGTGTTCAAAAGGGTGGTCCTGACCTGACTGCCGCTGCGGAGCCGGTCGTAATACCCGTGGGCGTCAAAGGTCTCGATGTCGCCGCTGTACACCACCGGCGTACCGTCCATGGTGTAGGTGCAGGGCAGCACCCGGATCTCCAGCTCCTTCAGCACCGCACCGGGCAGGTTGGAACAGCCGTCTGTAAATACGCAAAATGCCATGATTCTCCTCCGAAACATTCCGTTTGATTTCCTATATTATATTTCAGATTTTATCCAAAGTAAAGCCTTTTTCCCGTTCCATCCCAAAAAGAAAGCCCTGCACATCTTTTTCTTGCCTTTCGCCGGGGAAACGGGTATAATGACTATGGGAAAGCCTGCTTTGCCGCTTTCCCCTTGATTTTCAGTTCATTCACCGGAGGATATCATGCTTCCCAGAAAGAGAATACTGCTTCTGACCACCGGCGGCACCATCGCCTCCGTTCCCGGCGGACAGGGGCTGGAGCCGAAGGACTCCGCCGTGCTGGACCGGGAAATCCGGTACCTTCGCAATTACTACGATGTCATCGTGGAGGACCTGATGTGCCTGGATTCCTCCAACATCCGCCCGGTGGAGTGGCAGAAAATGGCCCGGCGGATCTTCGAAAGCCGGCAGGATTACGACGGCATCGTGGTCTCCCACGGCACCGACACCATGGCCTACTCCGCCTCCGCCGTCAGCTTCATGCTGCAGGATATCGACCTGCCGGTGGTGTTCACCGGCTCCCAGCTTCCCCTGTGGGAGCTGCTGTCCGACGGCCCGGACAATCTGCGCACCTCCTTTGCCATGGCTGCCTCCGGCCGGCCGGGCGTGTTTCTCTGCTTCGACCGGAAGGTCATGCTGGGCTGTCGGGCCGTGAAGGTCCGGGCCTCCGGCTTCTCCGCTTTCCAGAGTATCAACGCCCACTATGCCGCCACGGTCAGCTCCCTGGGCCTGACCGTAGACGACCGGGTGATTCCCCGGCCCAAGGGTCCGGCCATGCTGCTGCCGGAGATCAGCAGCGACGTGTTTCTGCTGAAGCTGACGCCCGGCCTGTCCCCCCGGATCTTCGATATGCTCTCCGACATGGGCTACCGGGGCATCGTCATCGAGGCCTTCGGCCTGGGGGGCATCAACGTGATGCACCAGGGCCTTTCCGGCATCCGCCAGGCGGTGGAAAAGGGCATCAGCGTGGTGGTCACCACCCAGTGCCTGTACGACAGTGCCGACCTGCAGGTCTACCAGGTGGGCAACAAGCTGCTGGAAATGGGCGTGATCCAGGGCCGGGACATGACCACCGAGGCCGCCATGGTCAAGCTGATGTGGGCCATCGGCCAGGGGCTTTCCCAGGAGGAGATCGCCCGGCTGTTCGCCCGGAATCTCCGGGGAGAAATTACCTTGCAGGAGAAAGGATGATCCTATGGATCCCATTTACGTCACCGGACACCGGAATCCGGACACGGACTCCATCGTTGCCGCCATGGCCTACACCGCCCTGCGCAACGCCCTGGGGGACCGGGAATACGAGGCAGCCTGCCTGGGCCACGTCTCCGACGAGACCCAGATCGTGTTGAACCGCTTCGGCTTCCAGCCTCCCAAGCGCATCTACTCCATGTACACCCAGATCCGGGATCTGGATTACGACACCCCGCCCATTCTCCATTCCGCCGTCACCGTCAGCCGGGGCTGGTCCATTCTGCAGCAGCAGAACAGCAGCATCGCCCTGCCGGTGGCCAACGAGGACGGCACCCTGTTCGGGATGCTCTCCCGAGAGGACGTGGCCACCTACAATATGTCCCAGATCATGCTGGGACGGCTGGAGGATATCCCCCTGTACAACATCCTCTCCGTGCTGGAGGGCAAGGTCCTCAACCCCTCCGGGGAGGACCGGGATTCCATCAGCGGCGACCTTTCCATCGCCCTGCCCCAGAGCCGGGAAAACCTGCTGTTCCAGCGACCCGACTCCGTGGTTCTGTGCGGCAACCAGCCGGACATGATCCGCAGAGCTCTGGAAAGGAACATCCACTGTCTGGTGGTGTGCCAGGCAGAGGTTCCCGAGGAGCTGCGGATGCTGCCTTCGGAGACCTGCATCATCTCCACCCCCTACGATGCCTACCGGGCGGCCCGGCTGATCTTCCAGTCCGCCCCCATCGGCCGGATCTGCCGCACCAGCGACCTGATCTGCTTCCACCTGGACGACCGGGTGGACGAGGTCCGGGAGCAGGTGCTCAAACACCGGAGATCCTGCTACCCCCTGCTGGACGAAAACGAGAAGATCGTAGGCGTTCTGACCCGGTACCATCTGCTGCGCCCCCGGAGAAAACGGGTGGTGCTGGTGGACCACAACGAGATCGCCCAGTCCGTGCCCGGTCTGGAGGAGGCAGAGATCCTGGAGATCATCGACCACCATCGGCTGGCCGACATCCAGACCCTGAATCCCATCTACGTCCGCAATGAGCCGGTTGGCTCCTCCAATACCATCATCGCCAAAATGTTCCAGGAAAAGGGCCTGATGCCCTCGGAGAAAATGGCCGGCATGATGGCCGCCGCCATCCTGTCCGACACCGTCATGTTCAAGTCCCCCACCTGCACCGACACCGACCGGCGGCTGGCGGAGCGGCTGGCCCGCATTGCCAACGTGTCTCTGGACGAGCTGGGCAGGGAGATCTTCTCCGGCGCCCTGGAGGACAAGGACAGCCGGGACCTGTTCTTCTCCGATTACAAGGAATTTCACATTGCCGGCCACGACCTTGCCGTTGCCCAGATCACCGGTGTGGGCTGCGTGAAGATGCTGGACCGGAAGCAGGAATTTTTGAAAATCATGGAGGAAACCGCCCGGAAGAAGCACTTCTCCATGGTGATCCTGATGCTCACCGACGTGCTGGAGGAGGGAAGTCAGCTCCTCTATGTGGGCGACGACGACACCATCCGGCAGGCCTTTGCCGTGACCCCCAAGGGCAACACCCTGTTTTTGCCCAAGGTCATGAGCCGGAAAAAGCAGATTATCCCCATGCTCACCGCTCTGTGGGGATAAACGGAAGTATCCGGCGGAATCTGAAGTTTGGGAGGGCCATATGGGTTTTGAATCGCTGCTGGGCAACCGGCGGATCCGGGACAATCTGCAGCGCAGCCTTCGGGCAGGCCGGATCTCCCACTTCTATCTGATCTCCGGGCCGAAAGGCTCCGGAAAGCACACCCTGGGCAGGCTGCTGGCAGCCGCCCTGCTGTGCGGCGGAGAGGAAACGCCCTGTCTTTCCTGTCCGTCCTGCCGGAAGGTGCTGTCCGGTACCCATCCGGACGTGATTTGGGTGGACGAGCCGGAGAAAAAAACCGTTTCCGTTGCCCTGATCCGCCGGGCCAGGGAGGACCTGTATATCCGTCCCAACGAGGGCGAGCGGAAAATCTATCTGTTTCCCCGGGCGCAGGACATGACCACGGAGGCCCAGAACGCCCTTTTGAAGGTGCTGGAGGAGCCACCCGGCTACGGCGTGTTCCTGCTGCTCACCGACAACCCGGAAAAGCTGCTGCCCACGGTCCGTTCCCGATGCACGGAGCTGTCCCTGCAGAGTCTGGACAGCCGGACTCTGGAAAATGCCCTGCAAGAACGGTTTCCCCAGGCTTCGGCGGAGTCCGTCGCCGCAGCCGCGGCCCGCAGCGGCGGGTTTCTGGGGCAGGGGATCCGGATCCTCAGCGATCAGGACACCGTCAGCAAGGAGACCAGGGCCTTTGCCAACGCCTTTGCCAAGCGGAACATCCTGGGGATCCTGGGAGTTCTGATCCCGATGGAAAAGTGGAATCGGGACGCCCTCACCGACGAGCTGCAGCGCTGGACGGAGCTGCTGGAGGAGGCCCTGCGGTGCCGCTGCGGCTTCACCGCCGTATCCCCCGCCGCCCGGGTGCTGGGGCAGATGCGGAGCGCCGGAGAATTTACCCAGGCCATCGCCTGCCTGAAAAAAGCCATGGAATATGCCCAGGGGAACGTATCCCCCGCTGCCGTCTGCGGTTATCTGCAGTGGGCACTGCGCATTTAAAGGAGAAATTATGGAACAAGAAGAAACCCTGACATCGTCATTTGTGACGGTGGTAGACGTTCAGTTCCGTCCGGGACAGAAGGTCTACTACTTTGACCCCGCCGGGAAGGAATACCTCCCCGGAGATCACCTGATCATCGAGACCGCCCGGGGTCCGGAATACGGTATCTGCACCGCCGGAAACCACCGGATCCCTCAGAAGGACGTGGTAGCCCCCCTGCGGGAGGTCATCCGCCTGGCCACGGCCCAGGACGAAAAGATCCTGGCGGACAACCGGGCAAAAGAGAAGAAGGCCTATGACATTTGTCTGCAGAAGATCGGCGAGCACAAGCTGGATATGCAGCTTGTCAGCGCGGAATGCGCCTTTGACGGCAGCAAGCTGCTGTTCTTCTTCACCGCAGACGAGCGGGTGGACTTCCGGGATCTGGTCAAGAGCCTGGCAGGCATTTTCCACACCCGCATCGAGCTGCGGCAGATCGGCGTTCGGGACAAGGCCAAGATGGTGGGCGGACTGGGCATCTGCGGACGGCCCTTCTGCTGTGCCAGCTTCCTGGATGACTTCCAGCCGGTGTCCATCAAAATGGCCAAGGTCCAGAATCTGAGCCTGAACCCCACCAAAATCTCCGGCACCTGCGGCAGGCTGATGTGCTGCCTGAAATATGAGCAGGAGACCTATGAGGACCTGATCCGCTCCAGCCCCAAGGCGGAGTCCTTTGTGGACACCCCCGACGGACGGGGTACCATCACCGATGTGGAGCTGCTCACCGGAAAGGTGAAGGTCCGGATGGAGCGGAACCCCGATGCCGTCAACACCTATGCCATCGGGGACATTGCCATCCTCCGGTCCGGCAAGGCCAAGAAGAACGATCCGCCCATTCCCGACGATCTGGCCCCCATCTCCGGCGGTGCACCCCGCCCGGCCAAGCCGGCGGCTGCTTCCCGTCAGGAGCCTGTTCTGGAGCCCATCCGCTTCCGCTACAGCGAGGAGACCCTGACGGATGAGAAGGAAGAGGCCCCCGTTCCCGCTCCCAAGCCCAAAAAGTCCAAAAAACCCCGCCCCGAAAAGCAGCATTCTCCCAGGATCCGGGAGGAGACCTCCGAAAAGCAGGAGTCTGCCCCCGCCCGGGAGGAAAAGCCGGAAGGGGAATCCAAACCCAATCCGAAAAACCGGAACCGCTACCGCCGGTACCGGAAAAACCGTCCCTCCACCCCCTCCGAGGGCTGATAGGAGAAAGGATACCGTCATGTCTATTCTTGTTACCGGCGGCGCCGGCTATATCGGATCCCACACCTGTCTGGAGCTTCTTATGTCCGGCAGGGAGGTGGTTGTCATCGACAATTTGTGCAATTCCAGCGAAAAAAGTCTTGCCCGGGTGGAAGAACTGGCGGGAAAACCCCTGAAGTTTTACCGGGGAGACCTGCGGGATCGGGCCCTGGTGCAGACGATCTTCCGGGAAAACGACATCGAATGCGTCATCCACTTTGCCGGCCTGAAGGCGGTGGGGGAGTCGGTGTCCATGCCCTGGAGCTACTATGACAACAACCTGAATGCAACGCTTGTCCTCACCGATGTCATGGCGGAGGCAGGCATGAAAAAACTGATTTTCTCCTCCTCCGCCACGGTGTACTCCGCCGGAAGCCCCATGCCCCTGAAGGAGACCGCTCCCACCGGCGGCTGCACCAATCCCTACGGCTGGACCAAATTCATGACCGAGCAGATCCTTTCCGATCTGTGCCGGGCGGATCCGGAGTGGAGCGTGTGCCTGCTGCGGTACTTCAACCCCATCGGTGCCCACGAAAGCGGCCGGATCGGGGAGGATCCCCGGGGCATTCCCAACAACCTGATGCCTTACATCACCCAGACCGCCATCGGCAGGCGGGAGAAGCTGTCCGTTTTCGGCAGCGACTACCGCACCCATGACGGCACCGGCGTCCGGGATTACATCCATGTGGTGGATCTGGCCCGGGGTCATGTGGCTGCTCTGGAGTATACCTGCGGACGCACCGGCTGTGAAGCCTTCAACCTGGGGACCGGCACGGGCTACAGTGTGCTGGACATGGTCCATGCCTTCCGGAAGGCCACCGGTGTGGAGATTCCCTATGTTCTGGCCCCCCGCCGTCCGGGAGATGTGGACGAGTGCTATTCCGACCCTTCCAAGAGCCGGGAGGTGCTGGGCTGGACCGCGGAAAAAAGCCTGGAGGATATGTGCCGGGACGCCTGGAACTGGCAGAAGCGCAACCCCATGGGATACGGGGAATAAGGGATCCGATTACGGCAAAGCCGCCCGGGTATTTCGGCAGAGCTTCGTAAAACAGTGAATCCGACCTATGGTTACGATCATAGGTCGGATTTTCATATTATGTGTTGGGGTTGGAATATCCAAGGCTCCCTCTGATGAGGGAGCTGTCAGCGAAGCTGACTGAGGGAAAGACGCTTCACAGTCAGATCAATATATTCGCATACACCACGAAAATGGAGTGTCTTTGCAAGAGGTATATTTTCTTTATTGTAGTCTTTCATTTTCTCTCCCTCCGGCCCTGCGGGCCACCTCCCTCATCAGAGGGAGGCGCTGGGGCGGTGCAAAATCGCAGATCGCACAGTACACAGAAAGGTGTATAGA